>JBJOIK010000010.1:0-10711 GCA_046047135.1 Actinomycetota bacterium | reverse complement strand
CGGAAGCTCGGGGGAAGACGGAGCGCTCCGGGCCCTGCTCGAAATGCTCGGCATCGCGTTCGTAGGCTCAAGCGCCAATGCCACACGCCTTGCCTGGAATAAACCAGTTGCGAAGACTCTCGTCGCAAGGTTAGGCGTTGCAACCCCAGAGTCCATCACGCTCTCTCGCGAAGCGTTCCGGGAATTAGGGGCAGAGAGCGTGCTGGAAACAGTCACTGAGTCCCTCTCGCTGCCCCTCATCGTCAAACCCGCCCAGGGCGGCTCCGCGCAAGGCGTCAGTTGGGTCGATTCCCTCGAAGAACTTCGACGCGCAATGGTCCACTCGTTTACCTATTCCGACGTCGCCCTGATTGAAAAACGTATTCTCGGCACCGAGGTATGCGTGACGATCGTCGACACCGGTGAGGGCCCCAAGCCAATTCAGCCTGTTGAAATCGAGCCCCTGTCGGGTCACTACGACTTCGAGGCTCGTTACACAGCCGGTGCAACTCGTTTCTATACGCCTCCGCGTTTAGCCCAGACAGCCCTTGACGCGACCACCACCAGCGCCCTTACAGCGTTTGATGCTCTCGGTCTTAGGCACCTAGCGCGAATCGATTTCATCGTCGACGACGCTGGCACACCGTGGTTCCTTGAAGCGAGCACCATGCCCGGCCTCACCGAGACCTCGAGTACTGCCTTAGCTCTGGATGCAGCCGGGTACGACGTTGGTGGTGTCTACGCAGCCTTGATTGCTGCCGCCGCCCCTACGACTTGAACCCGGGTTCCCCAAGCTCCCCCAAAATACGATTCAAATCAGCCACCGTCGCAAAGTCGATGGACAAGGTACCCTTCGTCTTCGACAAACTGATGTGCACCCGAGTATTCAGTCGATCGCCCATACGCTCCGCGATCTCGTCGAGTTGCTCACTCCTGCTGCCTTTGCGAACCTTCTTGACTCCGGGCTTGGCGACTTTGGCCAATCCAGCCAGTTCCTCAGCCTGACGCACGGTCAGCGATTGCTGCACAATCTTTGTTGCCAACTGCGACATCGCTGTGGCATCAGCGAGAGACAAGAGCGCTCTTGCGTGTCCGGCACTCAAAACGCCGGCTGCCACTTTCTTTTGAACATCTGCTGGTAACCGCAAGAGCCGCAAAGTATTGGTCACCTGTGGCCTGGAGCGCCCCAGTTTGGTGGCTAACTCGTCTTGAGTGATACCAAAATCAGAAAGGAGTTGCTGGTATGCCGACGCCTCCTCCAAAGCATTGAGGTTGGCCCTATGAAGGTTTTCAAGAAGAGCATCCCGCAGCATGGCGTCATCCGCTGTGTCCCGGACAACCGCAGGAATGCTGGCCAGACCAGCCGCTGTAGCTGCTCTCAGCCGACGCTCGCCCATAATCAGCTCGTAGGAAATAGGGCCTTCAGGGACGGCTAAGGGCCTCACCACAATGGGCTGGAGCACCCCAAATTCAGACACCGAATGAATTAGTTCATCCAGCTCTTCCTGGCGGAACTCTGTTCGGGGCTGCTTCGGGTTTGGCCGGATCGCGGAAGGAGACAGCTGAGCCAACGTCGCGCCTGGAACCTGAAGGAGTGTTGGCGACTCGGTATCGTGCGGAAAGAAGACATCAACGGGGCGGTCCCCTGAGGTCGGAGCGCTGGGAATGAGGGCACCGATCCCGCGTCCTAAACCTGTTCTTTTCTGGGCCATCAGCGTCTGGTTCCTCTCTGCGCGATTTCGACAGCTGCTTCTTGGTACGAGACAGAACCCGGTGACCCTGGGTCATACTCCACCACGGTTTGCCCATAACTGGGCGCCTCTGACACCCTGACCGACCGAGGGATGACGGCGTTCAGGGTCTCTGACGGAAAGTGGGTTCGAACATCGTTGACAACCTGGTGGGCCAGGTTGGTTCGTGTGTCAAACATGGTCAGCAGGATGGTGGACAAGACAAGCTCAGGATTGAGGTGCCCTCTCACCAAATTGATGTTTGATACCAGCTGGCTAACTCCCTCGAGGGCGTAATACTCGCACTGAATAGGAATGAGCACCTCTGTGGCCGCCGCGAAAGCGTTAATGGTGAGCAAACCAAGTGAAGGCGGGCAATCGATAAAGACATAATTGATGCCTTTGCCGGCGGTGGATCCAAGATAAGTCTCCAGAGCCCGTTTCAGCCGATACTCTCTCGCTGCCAACGACACGAGTTCTATTTCCGCTCCGGCCAAGTCCAAGTTGGACGGCGCGCACAGAAGATTCTCGTGTTCCGGGCTTGCTTGAACGACCTCTGCCAATGGTGTCACGCCAACCACGACGTCATAAATACTCGGGATATCTCCGTGGTGATTAATACCGAGAGCGGTGGAGGCGTTGCCTTGCGGATCCAAGTCGATGACCAGCACTTTCATGCCAAAACGAGCGAGTGCTGCTGCGATATTGACTGCGGTGGTCGTCTTTCCCACTCCACCCTTCTGGTTAGCAACCGTGAAAACCCGGGTCTTCGGAGGAGGGGTGACCTCTACGGTGTGAAGCGCGCTTCTGCGTTTGGTCAGGTCAGCAAGCTCGCTCGCGAGTGGAGTGGAATTATCAAACTGTGGCTGACCCAACCGTGTTGTCCCTTCAATGTTTCACGTGAAACATGCGTTGGCTTCAGCCCACTGTAGCCCGAAAAATCCGCGTTTCTTCGGTGCCATACTCAGGCCCTGTAACTTCGATTCGCGGTTGTGACAGGGACCACTTCACCAACACAGAAGCAGCATCACGAATTTCATCTTCTACCTTCTGGCCCTTCATCAGTAGCAATTCTCCACCGGGCTTCACCAAGGGAGCCACCATAGGAACCAAGGTCCGAAGAGCGCTCACCGCTCGCGCTGTAACTTGATCGGCGATGACATGTCCTGCAGCCTCTTCAGCTCTCTCGTTGCGAACGGTCACATTGTCGAGACCCAAACGAGCCGCCTCTTCCTTCAACCAATGTGCCCTTCGACCCAATGGTTCGATGAGCGTCACCTCTACACCTGGTCTCAGAGCGGCGACGATAAGTCCGGGGAAACCAGCTCCCGATCCGACGTCAATCAAGGTTCCTGGGCTCAATTTCTGTGCCAAGAGGGCGGAATTGAGAATGTGCCTAGTCCACAAGCGATCGAGTTCCCTCGGGCCAACCAACCCGAGCTCCTCCCCCCACGTCGCGATGTGGGAAGCGAAATCTCTGAGTGTACCGAGATGGTCACCACAGAGCACGGCTGCGGCTTCTGGCTCTGGCTCGACCGGTGAATGTTTCACGTGAAACATTCCCTAGGCGGACGCCGTGATAACCGTGTGGCGGTCTTTGCCTTCGCCTTCTGAATTGGACTGAAAACCTCGGTCGCTCACCATGTCGTGAACCAATTTTCGTTCGTAGCTGCTCATCGGAGGAAGCGCTGCCGACTTCGCTCCGTTTTCAATCTTGTCAATCGCGACTCCCACGAGCTTCGCCAATTCTTTCTCTCGAGCTTGGCGCGAGCCTCCAATGTCCAGCACTAGCCTGGCAAACTCACCGGTTTTTTGCTGGACCGCAAGGCGAGTCAAATCCTGCAGCGCGGTGACAACCTCGGGATGAGAGAGGCTCTCAAGATCATCGGTGTCGGGCGACCCCACGGTGACGTACGTGCGCTCC
The DNA here is from genome assembly GCA_046047135.1 of Actinomycetota bacterium. Classification (GTDB taxonomy): domain Bacteria; phylum Actinomycetota; class Actinomycetes; order Actinomycetales; family Microbacteriaceae; genus Pontimonas. The sequence continues at coordinate 7,078 of JBJOIK010000010.1, read as the reverse complement.
TGCCGAATTTCGATTTCGATATCACCATCGAGATCCGCAATATCAAGCAGAGTCTCCAGATAATCGGCGGCGAGCTCGCCTTCGTCAGGGACCACAATGTCAGGTTCGCTAGTCGCCATCATTTCCTCTTCTTCTTTTTCTTCGCGCGGTCCTTGCTCATCGGCTGTTGGCGCTGACCCTTGTCCGGCTCTTCTTCGGGCGCATCATCCTCTTCGACCACAACAATTCCTCTGCGAGCTTGCTTCTTCGCGAGACGCTCTTCCCGGGCCTTGTCGGCAGCACTTCCCGGTGTGGGCATATTGCGAATCACTATGAACTGCTGGCCCATAGTCCAGAAATTAGAGACCAACCAATACGCCATCACGCCCAGTGGGAAATACACACCGGAGAACAGGAACACCAGAGGCAACATATAGAGCAGGATTCTCTGCTGGCGATACATGGGGCTCTCGAGCATCGCAGGGGACTGGTTTTTCGACATGATCTGCAGCTGAGTCACAAACTGTGATGCAGACATCAAAACCACCATCACGGCCGCGGTCACAATGACACCCACTGTTTGACCCGAAGTAAATCCTGAATTCTCCGAGAAAGCCGACATCATCGTCGCTTTGAGGGGTGCAAACCCAAACAGGGCAGCCTGGCCGAATTGGTCAGCCAGTTCGCTGGTCATAAAGGAGACACCTTCTCGACCCTCGGCCGCGGTTTGCAACACTCGGAAAAGTCCAAAGAAAATTGGCATCTGAAGAAGCAGAGGTAGGCACGAGGAAAAAGGGTTAGTGCCAGCCTTCGAATAGAGAGCCATCGTCTCCCTGGACATTGCTTCCCTCGAAAATTGATCTTTCTTGCCCTTGTACTTATCCTGAATCTTTTTCAGGTCTGGGGCAATTTCCATCATGCGTCGTTGGCTTTTGATCTGACGAACAAAGACCGGGATGAGCGCAGCCCGAACAATCAGGACCAAGACCGTAATGGAGAGAAACCACGCCAATCCCGATGCGGGATCCATACCTAGAGCCTCAAAAATCGAGTGGGAACCGGCAAGGACCGCTTCGATGACCCACCGGATGGGCCACAAGATTGTGTCAAAAAAATCCACCGAGCTACCTTCCCTTTACTCCGACAAACCCTACAGGTCCTATATAAAAGTCCACCCTCAGGCCTGGAGGAGGATCATCAATTCCGCCCCGAGACCAGGGGTTGCACCTCAGAATTCGCCATGTACCTAAGCCAACACCTTTGAGCACTCCATGGTACTGAATTGCCTGCAACGCGTAAGTCGAGCAGCTCGGGTGGTACCGACAAACCTGCCCATAAAGAGGTGAGATGAGTTTCCGATACACAATGAGAATGGCAATCGCTAGGTTTCGCGGGACAAGAGCTATCCACAACACGAGTTTCTTCATGGTTAACCCTGGCCAAACACCTGTGCCCAGTGATGAGCTAACTCATCGAAGGACGCGGTCGCGCTCGATGGAGTGGCGCGAATGACCGTATCCGCACCATAAGTCTCCACAGCCACAGTGCCCGCGGCTAATGCTCTCAACTGACGCTTCACTCGATTTCGCACGACAGCACCGCCCACTTGCTTGGACACTATGAAGCCAAATCGGCGAGGGGAATCGGAGGAGGTGAGAAGAGTTGATGCCACAAAGAAAGGGGTCGCGACTCGTCGGCCCTTTTTCCACACTGTTCCGAGATGTGGGCCGTCGTGAACGCGATTACCCCGCGCCAACACCGGCTATCTCACCTCTAGGCAGAAAGGCGCTCGCGCCCTTTACGGCGGCGAGCAGCCAGAATCGCTCGTCCGGCGCGAGTACGCATGCGCAAACGAAAACCATGAACCTTCGCACGGCGACGGTTGTTGGGTTGGAACGTGCGCTTACTCATGGGATTTACTCCTTGAACCTGATCCGGTCTTGCCGGGACATCTACTCCCGAATACGGGACACTACAGGATATGGCCCAAAGTAGACGGGGTCAAACCAATTTTTGCTCTGGAGTTATCCACAGGTAATCTCTAGTCTGTGCTCAGGCACTTCGGTGGACCTAGAGAATAGGTCTCTCACCACTCTCAACGAGCGAAAGGCTTCGTTATGGCAGACGCTGAGACTGATGTTCTCGAGCTCTGGCATAACATCAAAAGCCACCTGACGACCGATAGTCGTATTACCCCTCAGCTATGGGGTTTTCTCGATTTAGTGGAACCCCGAGGGGTTATGGGGGGAGTTCTCTATCTAGAGGTGCCGAATGAACTCACCCGAGGCATGTTGGAACAGCGCGTGCGGCTCCCACTCTTGGCGGCGCTAGAAAGTATCGAAGATTCGACCATCAGCAGCTTTGCAATCGTTGTCAATCCCGACATTGAAAGCGACGTCCTTCAAATTCCAGCCGATGAAGCACCTGCTTATGAACCCGCTCCCATCACATCCTCGGAGCCTGTTCTCGTGGGACAAGATCAAGCCCGATTAAATGGAAAATACAGTTTCGACAACTTCGTGATCGGATCTTCAAACCGCTTTTCTCACGCAGCAGCAGTAGCCGTCGCAGAGGCTCCCGCTAAGGCTTACAACCCCCTCTTTATCTATGGGGGTTCTGGTCTTGGAAAGACGCACTTACTCCATGCCATCGGCCACTACGCGCAAAACCTCTACAAAGGAATTCGAGTCCGCTATGTCTCCTCTGAGGAGTTCACTAACGACTTCATCAATGCCATCGCCAATAACCGTGCTCCAGAATTTCAGGCTCGATATCGTGAAATCGACATCCTGCTCATTGATGACATTCAGTTCCTTCAAGGAAAAGACTCCACACAGGAAGCCTTCTTTCACACTTTCAATACCCTCCATGACCACAACAAACAGGTGGTTGTAACGAGTGATCTGCCGCCTAAACAACTCACAGGGTTTGAGGATCGAATGCGCAGTCGATTCGAATGGGGCCTCATCACCGACGTTCAAGCTCCGGATTTAGAAACTCGTATCGCGATTTTGCGCAAAAAGGCCGCGAGCGAGCGCATAGATATCAGCGAAGATGTTGTTGAATACATGGCTTCTAAGGTGTCGTCCAATATTCGAGAACTTGAAGGCGCACTCATTCGTGTCACGGCATTTGCAAACTTGAACAAATCTGCTCCTGACATTGCTCTCGTTCAAACAGTCTTGAAAGACCTCGTCCTTACAGAAGACACGAACGTCATATCACCCGCCGACATCATCAGTATTACGGCAACTTTTTATCAACTCAGTGTGGAGGATCTCTATGGATCTTCTCGTTCGCAAACCACAGCTCTCGCCCGCCAGGTCGCCATGTATTTATGTCGCGAAATGACCAGTTTGTCTCTTCCCAAAATTGGCCAACTCTTTGGCAATCGAGACCACACCACTGTGATGTATGCAAATAAGAAAATAACCGACCTTATGAAAGAACGTCGCTCGATATACAACCAAGTCACCGAGATCACGAGTCGCGTCAAGCAAAACAACTCGTACTAAACCTGTCATCAACTTCAAGTTGAGGGTTTCACACACTGTGGATAACTTGTGAAAAAGAGCAAAATCGCTGGGGATGACACGCGATGTCTTTCCACATCATGGCGCCAACGGTTAAAGGTTCTTCTCACCCACTGAAGTTATTCACATTTGATTAGCACGAGATTTCACAACTTTCACGACTGTAGTTTTAATGGAATTACGGGAAAAAGTCGAAGTTTTCAACAAATCCACAAGAGTTATGACTATTTCCTTAAGTTTAAATTTGCTAGTACCCATAACGATCAGCAAAACCGGCACTTCAGCTTTGTGCCACAATCGAGTACTGCACATCAGCGGGGGAAGTTAGGTGTCTCGTGAAATTCGAAGTCAATAAAGACGTTCTGAGCGAAGCAGTGTCGTTTGCCGTGAAACTATTGCCGCCCCGAACGACGCTCCCCATTTTGAGTGGGGTGTTGATTCATGCAGAGGACTCACACGTCACCGTTTCCTCTTTTGATTATGAAGTGTCCGCTACGACAAAAATTGAAGCTTCGGTCGCTCAGAGCGGAACCGTACTTGTTTCTGGTCGACTTCTTGCAGAAATAGCTCAACGACTACCACACGACACAGTTACATTTGAACTGTCAGGGAATGCAGTATCTGTGACATCCGGTTCTGCAAAATTCTCGCTTGCGACTATGCCAGTTGAGGAGTACCCCAACTTGCCCCAGGTTGAGGGCGTTGCTGGATCTGTGGCGGCGGAAGATTTTGCACTGGCTGTGAGTCAGGTAGCGCCGGCTGCTTCACGGGATGATGTCACTCCAGTGATTACAGGAGTGTTGCTCGATATTTCTAATTCACTCGTTCAGATGTTGGCCACAGATCGTTATCGGGTCGCTGCGAGGCAACTGTCATGGTCAGGAGAGGGTGTCTCAGAAGAAGGAGTTCAAGCCCTCATTCCATCAAGAACTCTCGCAGAAATAGGCAAGACTTTTGCCAACGCGGGAACCATCACCATCACTCTCAGTATTGGCGGAGATCGTGAACTTGTGGCTTTTAGTTCTCAAGATAGGACAGTCACTTCGTTGCTTATCAAGGGATCATTCCCGCCCGTAACGAAGCTGTTCCCAGCCGAGGCCCCTGATTATGCCGTTGTCAGCACCCACGATCTGATTGAGGCTACAAGGCGGGTGGCCCTGGTATTAGAAAGGGAAGCACCTTTGCGGTATTCGTTTAGTGCCGATGGTGTTGCTCTCGAAGCTCTGGGAAGCGAGCAAGCACAAGCCTCAGAAACAATTGACGGCCACCTGGTCGGCAAAGAATGTGTGGTGTCCCTGAAACCTCAGTTCTTGATTGATGGGCTATCGGCCACCCATAGTGAATTTGTGCGTATCGCGTTCACTAATACAGATAATCCGAATAAACCTGGTCCTGTTCTTATTACTGCTCAAAAGTCGCGCGATGGTGAGCAAACAGAGGGTTATCGGTACTTGCTGCAGCCCAATTTATTGATGCGTTAGTTCTTTGTACTTGTGTGGGTCAGCCAACTAGATCTGACGCAGTGGCGTAATCATGACCACACGCGACTGCATTTATCGCCTGGAACATCACTATTTATTGGACCTAATGGTCAAGGAAAAACAAACATTGTCGAGGCTATTCGCTATCTGACGAGCTTGTCGTCGCATCGAGTGGCGGGCACTGCTGCTCTGATTAGAGATGATGAAGCTCAGGCGACCATTTTTGCTCAGATTCATCACGGTGATAGGCAAGTGCCCCTGGCTCTTACTATGAAGCGTCAGGGGTCAAACGAGGCCATGGTAGGTGGGTCGAAGGCCAAGGTTTCTGACATTCCTCGATGGATATCGTCGGTCTTGTTTTCACCGGAAGACGTCGCAATCGTTAGGGGAGAGCCTGGACACCGTCGGGACTTCATGGATGATCTCGTGGTGAGTAGCTCACCGTCAATGGTGGCGGTCTATCAGGATTTTGAAAGGGTACTGAAACAGCGAAACTCTCTATTGAAATCGCTGAGGTCACTCACAAAACAATCTGATCTATCAACATTGGAAGCATGGACCAGCAAAACCGTGTCGCTTGCTGCGCAGATTATTGTGGCAAGGACGAAAGCGGTCACGGAACTCACACCTTTCTTTATCGATGAATATGGTGCGCTAGCGGGAGGCGATGTAGCCGGCGCGCAGTACGACGCTCGCGGATATGTGTGTGAGGGAGAAGAAGGTGTCGACAGTGTTGCCGCCGCTCTTGAGGAGGCCCTTCAGGGTGTGAGAGATGATGAACTCGATCGGGGAATGACCCTGGTTGGTCCACACCGCGATGATCTCCAGCTCACTATTTCCAGAAAGCCATCACGGACACACGCGAGCCAAGGGGAAACGTGGTCTATCGCCTTGTCACTGAGGCTTGCCATGGCCGGATGGCTGCGAAATAAGCGCTCTGGGGGCGACCCCATCATCATGCTTGATGATGTGTTTGCAGAACTCGATTCTTCACGCCGCGCCCACCTCGTAGCCTCGCTATCAGGGTATGAACAAATTTTGATTACCAGTGCTGTGGAGGGTGACATTCCCACCACCCTTCAAGGTGACGTTTTTGATGTGCGAGACGGGATCGTGACAGCACGATGACGACCCCAGAAGCCCGCAATGTTTACCACAGGCTCCGACAACGATTTGGCGGGTATACCCCACCACGAAAGAAAGGGCCCCAAGAGTCTGAGCCATTTGGATCCTTCAGGGACCCAGGTTCAATGTCGGATGCCTTGAGTGAATTGTCACGGTCGATGGGGTGGTCGGAAGGTCTCGCGAGAGCTGAACTCGCCGAGCACTGGTCGGACATTGTTGGCGATGACATCGCCCTGCACGCTGTTCCCGTGGGGTTCAGGGACTCTGTGTTAGAGGTCCAGTGCGACTCAAGCGCGTGGGCTACCCAGTTGCGCCTCATGCGGAAAAGCCTCCTGGAGGCTTTGGCTGAAAAGTTTCCTGACGCAGGTGTGGCCGACATCTCACTCAAAGTGCCGGGTGCCCCCTCCTGGAAACATGGCTCACGCTCGGTTCCAGGGCGCGGTCCACGCGATACTTACGGCTAACTAGTCGTAATTGTTGTTCTGAAAAGAAATCTCTCCCCAGAGGTCCTCAATCAGCCATTTTTCCCATGGCCTTCGATAGGATGGAACAAGGCAGAAAATCCCGAAAAATAACGGATTTAGAGCCTTGAGAGCACAACTTCAGGAGTACGAAACGATGACATCAGCGCCGAAGAAAAACTCCGAAGAAGGCAGTTACGGCGCGAGCGATATTCAGGTCCTGGAAGGCCTAGAGGCGGTCCGAAAAAGACCCGGGATGTACATCGGATCGACTGGTCCGAGGGGACTTCACCACCTGGTATATGAGATTGTCGACAATTCGGTTGATGAGGCCCTCGCTGGCCACTGCGACCACATCACGATCTTGATTCTTCCCGATGGCGGGGTGCGCGTCACTGACAACGGTCGAGGCATACCGGTTGATGAACATCCCGTGGAGAAAAGGTCCACCGTCGAGGTTGTCCTAACAACCCTGCACGCTGGCGGAAAATTCGGCGGC
>JBJOIK010000009.1:0-11768 GCA_046047135.1 Actinomycetota bacterium | reverse complement strand
ATAGTTCGAATCAACGAAACCTTCCCCCAGATGCCAATAGAGGTGCCACACCCAATCCCGCCAACCCATGATTTGTCGAATGAATCCTTCAGCACTGGCAATGTCCACCCCGCCGGAGTGATACTTCACCAGCACCGCGTCGATTACTTCAGTGGGGTCGAGAAGTCCGAGGTTGAGAGCTGGGCTGAGGAGGGAATGAGACATAGCCCAATCCCCCACCATGGCGGCGTCTTCTGTGGGGCCAAAGGTCGCAAGGCGATGCTCAACAAAGTGCCCCAGCGCGTCGATCGCCTCCGCTCGCGTAGCGGGAAACAGTCTCGGACCGTCTGAGCCGACAAAAGTCGCAAGGCCTCTGGACTCCAGGGAGTCCAGATACTCCCTCACCTCATCGTCGACGTCATCTTCCCTCGCATACCAGGGCTCCACAACACCCAGAGTGTCCTGTCCTGCGGGTGGTGGCTGGCGATTGTCGTGGTCGTAATTGAACGCACCACCCTCAGGTTCACTCTCACCCGATCGTCCTGGAACCATCAAGATTCCAGTTTCACGGCGCCTGTGACGATAAAAATTCTCCATCAACAATCGCTTGCTGCCCTGGGAAGAAGCCCACGCTGCAAAATCTTCTTCACTGGTGACGAAGCCCCGTGAGGGCAACACCTGCACCTCGCCGGCGTGTGACAGTTCGCCCACGAGCCGTCGAAGTCCGTAGGAGGTGGGATTGATGACGCTGAAGGACCTTCCTGACAAGACGCTTCTGTAAGTCTCGCCGCGAAGATTCTCTACTCTCTCGCCGAGCTCTCTCACTCGGTGCCGAAGAGCAGAAAGAATCAGGTGCGCTTTTTGACGGTGGTACCTCCGCCTGGTAAACGGAGAGAGCACTTCAGGGATGATGATGGGGCCCCCGTCATCACAATGAGGGCCCAGCTGGTCGGCAAAGATTAGTCGAGGCAGCTCCTGGCTCATGCAGGCCAGTGTAGGAGGGAAGAGCTGTCAACTAGGCTCGGAGTGTGACTACGGCTTTTTTGACCGACCACTACGAGCTCACCATGGTGGATGCCGCGTTGTCCTCGGGGCGCGGGACCAGGCGCTCCGTATTCGAGGTTTTTGCCAGGCATCTTCCCCCTGGCAGACGCTACGGTGTCGTCGCTGGAACCGGCAGACTGCTCGAGGCGATCGGTGATTTCTGTTTCGGTGAGGCAGAGCTACAGTTCCTGCGCGATCGCTCCATCGTGTCCGAATCGACCCTGGCATGGCTCGAGAATTACAAGTTTTCAGGCACCATTCGTGGCTACCACGAGGGTGAGCTGTATTTTCCAGGGTCTCCGATTCTCACGGTGGAAGGGACCTTCGCTGAGGCGGTGGTGCTCGAGACACTCATTCTGAGCATCCTCAACTACGACTCCGCGGTGGCCAGTGCAGCCAGCCGAATGGTGTTGGCTGCGGATTCCAGGCCCCTGATCGAAATGGGGGCGAGGCGAGCCAGCGAGAGAAGCGCGGTCGCAGCCGCGAGAGCCGCCTACATTGCTGGTTTCGATGCCACCAGCAACCTGGAGGCGGGGCGAAGCTACGGAATTCCCACCCGAGGAACCGCCGCCCATTCTTTTACTCTGGTGCACGATAGCGAGGCTGAAGCCTTCCAAGCTCAAATTGCCTCCATGGGTTCGGCCACCACACTCTTGATAGACACCTACGACATCGAGGCGGGCGTGCAACACGCTATTGAGGTGGCTGGCACCTCGTTGGGCGCGGTGCGCATTGACTCCGGGGATTTGCCTGTTGTGGTCAAGAAGGTGCGAGCACAGCTCGATGCTCTTGGGGCGACGAAGACCAAAATTGTGGTCACCAACGATCTCAACGAACACACGATCGCTGGCCTCCGGGGTTCCCCCGTTGACGTCTTTGGCGTCGGAACCAGCGTGGTGACGGGGTCGGGAGCTCCGGCTGTCGGCCTGGTGTACAAGCTCGTGGCTCGCACCTCCGACGCTGGACAATGGGTGCCGGTCGCTAAGAAGAGCTCCCACAAGGCAAACCCGGGCGGTCACAAGCGGGCCATCCGGATTCTGGAGAACGGCAGCGCCACGGAAGAGCGTGTCACACCGATGGATGACACCTCATCCCTTGATCTGGGTCGAGACCTTATTCATCCTCTGATGGAGTCTGGGGAGTCCCTGCAGTCCGCAGACCCCCACCAGCTCGTGCACGCCGCCAGGCTCCACCATGCCAAGGCCCTCACGGAGATGCCCGCTGGTGCTTTTTCCCTCGGAGCAGGAGAGCCGGCCATACCAACTCGTGTCGTTGATCTGGGTGCCGGCTAGCATGGCACTATGACGGAGCGTGCCCCCAGTGGAACCGATGTTCTTGATCAGGAGCTTGAGAAGCTCCTCGCCGAAGAGCAAGTGGAAGAAGGCGACCACGACCGCTACGCGCACTACGTCAAGAAGGACAAAATCCTGAAAAGCGCGCTATCGGGCAAACCCGTTATCGCGCTCTGCGGAAAAGTGTGGGTTCCTGGTCGCGATCCGGAGAAATTCCCCGTCTGTCCCACCTGCAAAGAGATTTACGACAAACTCCGGGACGAGTAAAGCCCTAACTCAACTCCCCGAGGGTCACCTCGACGGTGTAGGAGTTTCCTCCGCGGACGTAGGTCAGCGTTGCTTGTGAACCTCCAGGAAGCACCCGAACCTGGGCGGTCAGGTCAATCCGGTTGGTAATCGGCAGACCGTTGAATCTGGTCACGATATCGCCCGCTCTAATTCCTGCCCGATCAGCTGCGCCACCGGGAGTGACACTGTCGATGTAGGCGCCGGTAACACTCGCTGAGGCAACATTGCTGGCATCCGTCACCAGAGCTCCGAGAAGACCATGGCTCGCGCTTCCCTGCTCAATGAGGTCAGTGGCAACCCGAAGCGCGAAATTGGAGGGAATCGCAAAACCTAAGCCGATGCTCCCCGAACCTTGCCCACCCGTCGAGGCGATTGCCACGTTGACACCAATGAGCTCTCCTTTGGTGTTCAGCAGTGCTCCCCCAGAATTACCGGGGTTGATGGAGGCGTCGGTCTGAATGACAGGCAAGGAAATGGTCTGGCCAATGGCCGCACCCCCGGGCAAATCAAAATCGAACTGACCATCTTCCTCGTCCGGTGAACTAGAGGCACCAACCGTGATGCTTCGGTTGATGGCCGACACGATTCCACTCGTCACTGTTCCTGGCAGACCCAGAGGCGCACCGATGGCAACGGTCTGATCGCCGACGTTGAGGCCATCGGAATCACCGAGAGTGATGACGGAGAACGGGCCGGAGTCAGAAAGCTTCAATACCGCGATGTCCGAGAGGACATCTCGTCCCACCACGGTGGCCTCAAGGAGCCGCCCATCGGAAGTCGTCACTCGTATCGCAGGGTCACTGGAACCCGCCGACACTACGTGAGCGTTGGTCATGACATAGCCGTCTTCGCGGATGATGATTCCAGAGCCACTCCCCGCACCCACCGCGCTCGCCACTTCGATGGTGACAACCGCCGGCATTGCGGACGACGCCACCGCGGTAATTTCGCTGGCATCGGTGGCTGAATTCACCGTCACGGTCTGAGGTAGCTGAACACCAGGTGACACCAGTCCTCTCGAGGACAGGTTCCAAATTGCAAAAGCACCACCGGCCGTCCCGCCGAGTAGACCGCCCACCAACAAAGCTGCCGTTACAAAGGACCCGAGCGTTCTCGCGCGCTTCTTATCTGCTTCTAGAGCGCGCTCACGTGACCTGCTGTGACTGTCCGCGACCCCCGCATATACCTCCTGCGCAAAGGGTGAGACTTTACGAGCGGAGGTATCGACTGGCTCGGCGGGCACTTCTGTGCTCGACTGAGGCTCGCCGTCAGACGATGATAGCTCTGCAGCTTCTTGCGGAGCCTGAACTTCCTCACCCGAGTTATCGACGTGTGTCACAGTGTTGTCCTTTCACTGGAGACAGTGTCGACGAGGAAGCTGAGCGCGACCCTCAGCTCAACTTAACGATACCTGCTGAAACCCCTAACACCTCCCTAACACCAACTGGTCGACGAAGCACCCTCGATCCACCAAAACAGAGGACACGGTCAACACATCAACACTCTGGGAGCCGGCGTCCCTGGTGAGGGAACCTGGCAATGACACGAACGGACCATCACCGAAACGATAGGAGGCCTGATACACCACCTCGAGGGATACCCGATAGGTTCCGGAGCGCTGATAAGCGTGGGATGACGACGTGCTGGAGAACTGGTGTGCTCCCCACGAGCTTCCCGGCCTGCCGAGTGTTCTCACCGTCCCATCGCCATAATCCCACCGGTAACTGACAGGGGTGAATGTCACCTCTATCGGCCAGCCGAGGAGGTCCCCCGTCTCGGTGAAATTCTGTGCCAAGGAATAGAAGTTCGTGGGGAGCAGTGGCAACGTCCACCCGTTTGGCTCGATCACGAAAGAAGAGGCACCGGGAGCAAATTCTGCAATATCGCTGATGCTCCCCGGTGGAATGGGTTGTGTGGGTTCAGGATTTTTTTCGGGCGAAGACCCCTGACATTTGCCGGCGATTTTGATGGGGCAGCCAGCGCTTCCCAGAACGGGATCTTGTGGCGGTGGCGGGGTCCAAGAACCGCCGGAGACCCCCACGGTAGAGCCCGGTGACCCTGGAGTGAGGAGGGAACCCGAAAGGGTAACACCCTGCTGGCTGACGAGTCCTGAAACGCTCGGGCACTGACCACTGGTTCGCTCTGCGTGAGTGCACTCTGCGGCGCTCGCTGAATAGCCAGTCAACAGAAACCCGAGTGTGACCACGGCGGCGAGGCTCACTTTTCGGAGGAGCATGAGTACACCCCCCACCACGGCTCCGAGCTATCGATGCGAAGCTCTTCAATTGTGTCTCCCTCGAGCCACCACATCACCGCTTCGTGGGACCCCGACGACACTGTGGGGTGAGACAGAAAACTCTCGATATCAGCCCTGGCCTGCTCGTCTCCTGCAAACTCTTCGTAGTGGGGGTGCCAATCCCAGAGCTCTGCGGGGGGATCTGGCAGCTGCGCGGAAAACACAAATACTGAGGTGGAATCCACGCAAGCAATGGCTCCCACCTCGATCAGGCCCTCCGGGGTGGTGCGAGCGGAGCTGACCAGAATCCTGGAGAGTGTGCTGGTGCCGAGAGTCCGGAGGTTGTGGGTCTCGAAATAGCGAAAACCCTCTTGTTCCTGCTCCCACCACTGTGCCGTTACGAGAGGTCGAAGGGTGTGTGCGTCTTGTTGCCTCGATGTGATCCGGTCTGATGTCTCCACGTAGAACGTGAGCAGATCCCCTGCCACCACCGTCACTTCCTCAAGGAATCCCTCCGGATATCCACCCTCGACCTGTTGCACGTAGACCTCAGGCTCACCAGAAACCAAGACGCCAGGAGTCACGTCCGCTGGTGAACAACCTGCCACCACGAGCACGAGAGAGAGCGCACACCACTGCATTCTCGGAGTGTAGATACCCTCAGAGATGGCCCGCCAAGATTCTCCACAGGCCCCGCACTACAGCGCTGTCACACCAAATTTTCTGGCTGACGTCATGGGATTGCGACTTCTGGTCGAGTCCAGAAGGTCTCCCTTGAGGACGGCATGAATCAGTGTCGAACTCCCGGCAGCCTCCACCACCACCTCGCCCAGTGGGTCAAGAACCTGTGAATGGCCTATCCCGTGGGGCTCTGGATGACCTGCCGCCAGCACAAAGGTTTGGTTCTCAATCGCTCTGGCAGCAAGTAGGGTCCGCCAGTGATGAAGTTTGTGATCCCCTGGGACCCACTGGGCAGGAACCACGAGAACATCTGCACCAGCGTCTCCGAGGCGTCTGGCCACTTCGGGGAAGCGCAGGTCATAGCACGCTAAGAAACCCAACCTGAAGCCCGAGCACTCGACGATGCGGGGGTCTGTCACAGACCCCGGCGAAATCCATTGCGATTCGGTTGCCCCAAATGCGTCATAAAGATGAATCTTGTCTGCGTAGGCAACCACCCCGCCCCTAGAGACAGCCACGACGGTGTTGGTGGGCCTAGCGCCATTCTGGCCACGACGTAGCATGCCCGCCACAATCATGATTCCCTCGTGAGCCAGGGAAGCCTCAGTAAGGCCCTGAACAAACTCACCCTCAAAATCTTCGGCACCCTGCGCCCACGCGTCGCCTAAGCCCGGAGTGAAAGTGTGCGAATACTCCGGGAACACGATCAAATCTGAACCGTGAGCAGCGGCCTCTCCCACGAGTGCTCGTAGAGCTCTGAGATTCTCGTGAACGTCAGAGACTGGCGCGTATTGAGCGAGACTTACCCGCAACTCGGTCATGGCTCCAGCCTAGGGCCGAGACGACATCGCCCCCTCAGGTCTGAGGGGGCGATGTGATGGTTGCGGGGGCAGGATTTGAACCTACGACCTCTGGGTTATGAGCCCAGCGAGCTACCGAACTGCTCCACCCCGCGGTGAAGCACCCATGGTAACACGCCAAGAGTGTGGTGTCTCCCTACTGGTTGCTCAAGACCAACGCTCTCGCCAACGCGTCCGTGAGTCGACGGTCTGCTTCAGCGGCGGCGACGAGGTCATTTGCTCGATATGCGGCTTCCCGATCTTCCAGTGCTTGGCGGGCATCGTTCAGGGCAGCCTGCAACTCGGTGGAAATGACAATGCCGGTCTCAGGGGCCTCGGTGTCGCCTGCATCAGGAGCTGGGGTGGGGGCGGGAGCTTGCTCCCCGGTGTCACCTTCCACCACGGTGGCGCCATCGGAGTCGCCCGCTTCCGCTCCGGAGTCCCCACCAAAGAGGGAGTCCAGGGCCTGATCCAAGGTGTCTTCAAAAGCGATCTTTTCGCCAAATGACACCAGAATCTTCCGAAGTAGGGGATACGAAGTGTCTCCAGTGGAGCGGACATACACCGGCTGGACATAGAGCAGACCATCCCCGACAGGAAGGGTCAACAGGTTGCCAGGAATAACTTCGGTCTGGCCTTGGCGCAACAGGTTCAGCTGTTGACCGACTGTCGCATCCGAGTCAAACTGTGCTTGCACCTGACCGGGCCCAGGAACTGTCGTCTGCTTGGGCAAACGCAACAGCGTCAACTTGCCGTAGTCGGGACCATAGTCCGCATTCGCAGCGAGATACCCGTAGAGGACGTTCCTGGATGCCTCACCGGTGGCACGAGGAATGAAGGTCGAATACAGCGAGAATGCTGGTTCCTCAGCACCTGGAACCTGCATCGTCAGGTAGTACGCGGGCTGCAATCTTGGTGCGGCCGGGTTCGAAATCGGGTCATTGGGGGTGACCCACTCGTCTTCGCTGGAATAGAAGGTTCCCGGGTCCGTCACGTGATACGCGCCCAAGATGCTGCGCTGAACCTTGAAAAGGTCAGAGGGGTAACGAACGTGGTTGAGCAACTGCTCCGACATGTCCTCCTGGGGTTTCACGGTCGCCGGGAAAATCTTGTTCCAGGCAGCAAGCAACGGGTCTTCGGCGTCCCACGCATACAGGGTCACCTCACCGGAATACGCGTCCACCGTTGCCTTCACGGAGTTGCGCATGTAGTTGACGGTGTCAAAAGCCAGTTGCGGGGCTGGGCGGTAGGTGTCAGCAATGACCTCTGAGACCTGCACAGGGGTCGAGTAGGGATAGTCAGCCGACGTGGTGTATCCGTCCACGATCCACACAATGCGACCGTCCACCACTGCCGGGTAGGGGTCATTGTCTAGGGTCAGGTACGGGGCAACCTTCCCCACCCGAGTCGCGGGGTGGCGGTCGTAGAGAACCTGGGATTCCGAGCTGATCGCGTCGGAAAGAATGATCTGCTCTGACTGGAATTTCAGCGCATAGAGCAACTGTGTGAACAGTGAATCGAGTACCGGCCCTCCATCACCACTAAAGGTGTAGGTCGCGTTGTTTTCGTTACCCTCTCCTCCAGACGGGAAGTCAAGCTCCAGGGGCGTGGACCCTTCCGGACCACCCACAATCGAGTACTCGGGAGAGTTTTCCCCGAAATAGATACGCGGCTCGTAGTCGCCGAGGGTCGCAGACACCGGGATACCCGACTCGATGAACTTGGGCTGTCCATCTTCGGTCCTCTGGTTACCGTAGGCGGCAACGAGTCCATATCCGTGTGTGTACACGATCGTGTTGTTGTACCACGACTGGGAATTCAGACCATCGAGGTTGATTTCTCTCACAGCCAGCACCGTGTCGGTGCGCTCTCCGTTGACGTCGTATCGCCCGACATCCAAGTAGGTGGGGAAACGGTAGTACTGACGGAACTGCTCCAACTGCGCGAACGCATCCGTGACCAAGGCGGGGTCAATGATGCGGATATTTGCTGTGGTCTCAGCATCTGCCCTCAAACCACCGGGGGATGTGTCGGTCGACGCTTCATAAGCGATTTCAGTGAGGTCCGCGACGCCGTAGGCATCCCGAGTCGCAGTGATGTTGCGTTCGATGTAGTCGGCTTCCAGCGTCCTCGCACTCGGGTCCACTTGGAACCTCTGAATCAGACCGGGGTATGCGATGCCGAGGATGAGGCCTGAAACCAGGTAGAGGGCAGTACCCACAATGGCGAGACGCCAACGACCCACAATTGCTGTGACAAGGAACAGCAGCGCAACGACGATGGCGATGCCCGCCATGATGGCGCGTGCCGGAATCGTGGCGTTGACCTCGGTGTAGCCGGCACCGAAGGGGAGGAAGCCGCCGCTCGCGGTCACCAGTGCCGTGTATTGCTGCAGCCAGAGATCTACTCCCTGCGTGGCGAAGTAGAGCACACCCAGAATTGCGAGTTGAACACGCATGGTGCGAGAAATCCGCAATTCACGCCCATTCAGAGCGATAGATCCGTAGAGGAAACCAGTAGCGGCGGCACCTATTGCCGCAATGACCACCACGGTCGAAACATAGGCAATGACGGAGGTAAAAATGGGCAGCTCAAAGATGTAGAACCCCACGTCAAGTCCGAACTCGGGATCGGTGGTCCCGAATGGTTCGCGATTGAGCCATAGCAAATATTGCGGCCACGTGTTCGAGGCGCCTAGACCAGCAAAAACGGCGAGCAAGGTGGGAATTCCCAGCATCGCTATGCGTCGAATCGGGTCGATGATTTGTCGATAGCGGTCTAGCTCATTGGACAGTTTCGCGTAGACGGGTCGAAACCGGTACGCCAGGTGAATACTCAGCCATACCGGCAAAAACATGCTGACAAAACCGATGAGGAACATCGCCACTGTCCCGCCCCAGGAGGTGAGGAGCACCTCCAGATAGCCCACCTGGTCGTACCACAGCACCTCGGTGTACAGAGAGGAGAACAGGAAAAACGCTCCCACTACGGCGGCCAAGATGGCGACAGTAATGATGAGGGGCAACCTGCGACGGTTGAAGATTTCCGGGGCAACTTGAGTCACGAAGGGTTCTCTCTCTGTGTTGGGGTTGGGCAGTAGTTTACAAAGTCAGCCTGAGCAACGACCTACGAGCCCTCGCAGCTCGGTAGCGCTCCGCCCGTCTCGATCAGCTCCAGCGCCCGAGTGGCATCAGCCAGGGTGCTGACAGGAATCACAGTCAGCCCCGCAGGAATATGCCCTATCACGTCAGGACAGTTGTCGACAGGTGCGAGAAACCACTGGGCCCCGGCATTGTGGGCACCAAACAATTTGTGACGAATTCCACCGACCGGCCCGACCTCGCCCTCTGCAGTAATGGTTCCTGATCCGGCGATAATTCGGCCACCCGTGAGATCGTATGGTGTCATTTTCTCGACGATGCCGAGGGCAAACATGACCCCTGCACTCGGGCCACCCACGTTCTCGAGAGCAATGTCCACGTCGACGGGGAACTCGTAGGTTCCAGAAACAAGTATCCCGATCATCGGGACTCGCTCCGAACCCTCCGACATGCGAGGCAGAATTTCTACCGTGACGGGCTGCCCCTCTCGCTCCACCGACATCTCCAGCGGGGTCATCACGCCAGATTCGGCAATGATCTCTCTCAGTTGAGTCACGCTTTCGACGGCAATTCCTGAAGCGCTCAGCACAATGTCGCCGGGAAGCAATACTCCTTCGCTCGGCCCGCCTTCGAGGGCCTGAGAGACTACGAGCTTGCTGGTGTAGGGGACGCCGAGATAACTCAGCGCCGCCGCAACAGCTTCCTGTTGGGAATTCTCCATCTCGATGGCTGCTGCTTCACGGTTTTGTTCGAGGCTGATTCCTGGCGGGTAGGCAACATCCACCGGAATAACCGTTCTCGTGGGATCAAACCACCCCACCATGACGTCAAACCATCCTGGAAGGCTTTCAGGATTCCCCGAGCGCGTCACGGTGGTCAGCAACAGCGAGCCAGTGCTCTCGTATGTCGCGTCCCCGGAAATCTGTATCAGGTCCATTTCGTCATCACCGACTGGCACGGCCCCGAGGGTGTCATAGGTCGGACCGGGGTTATCAATCACGTAGGGAGCAGGAAAGAACGACAGTCCAAGGATGATGAGGAAGGTGAAGGCGAGCATCAACCATCCCGCGACGCGAGACCTGCTCTGAACGTGCTCTGTGGGGTCACCCTGCTGATACAGCGACACGTCATGAACTCCTTGTAGGACTAACCGGCACAGCATAGCCACGGAATCCGGGAACAAGCCGTTAGCGAAATGAGAACCTCTCTAGCCCCGCGCCTTGTACCGTGGAGCCATGTCTGACGATGCGGACAAGGAACCCAACTTCGGTGACGAAGAGTGGATGAAGGACGCTCTGCGCAAGTTCCTCAGCGGCGACCCCACCATCAACCCGGAAGAGCTCATGAAGGCGGCCGGCATCAACGTATCGTCCGCCGACTTGCAGAAAATGATGCAGCAATTGGGGAATTCTTTTGAGCCCGGTGGAGCGCTCAAACCTCAAGCGTCACGAGATCACGCCGTAGCGGTAGCTGGCGAAGGTCAGCATGCCCTCGATCCGGCCACCGACAACGCTCTCGCTCAGGCTGCCACTATTGCCAGTTTGTGGCTCACAGAGGTCACGACGATTGCCGAACTTCCCGACACACCGACAGTAGGAACCAGAACCGAGTGGGTGAGGAAAACGCTGCCTATATGGGAGGACATCGCCGATCCCGTTGCCACCGCGATTCCACGGGCCATCTCACAGATGATGCTCAACCAGGGACCAGAAGACATGCGAGAGCTGATGACGGGCATGCAAGGACCGATGGAGCAAGTGTCGAAGAGCCTGTTCTCCCTTCAATTAGCTGGGGTGGTGGGCAAGCTCTCCCATGAGGTCCTCTCAGGGGGAGATATTGGTATTCCCCTCATTCAGGGCTCCTCCGAATACGACGTCAAAGCGTTTCTGCTTGCTCAGAACATCCGTGAGTTCTCGAAAGATTTGGACGTGTCGCAGGAGGAGGCTGATATCTACCTCGCCACCCGAGAGATAGCACACGCCAGACTTTTCCGTCACGCAAAGTGGTTGCGCCTCCACATGATGAGTGCGATCCGTGATTTTGCCGCCGGTATTCGAATTGACGCCGGCCGCATCATGGAGCTCGCTGAAGACTTTGATCCCACCGACACGGAAGCAATGAAAGATCTCCTCGGCAGTGGAAAGCTTCTGCCCGAGCGGACGGACGAACAGCAGCGAGCACTTCATCGTCTGGAAACCATGCTGGCTCTGATCGAAGGGTGGGTGGACCACGCGCGACGCCAACATGTACAAGCTCGTCGCCGCCCTCGCGAAAGAAATGGGCGAGGCCTATCCCGATCTCGTCCGCG
>JBJOIK010000008.1:0-11957 GCA_046047135.1 Actinomycetota bacterium | reverse complement strand
TCCAGGTCAGCAAGAAGCTTGTCGACTACAGATGCCGCTTTCGCGTCTTCTGAGAGCCTCTCCTGAACAACTGCAGAAGCTAAGTCAAGGGCCAAGTTCCCGACCTCTTTACGCAACGACACGACAGCTTGGTGACGCTCCGCTTCGATTTGAGCTTGGGCGCTCTGCGCTATCCGGTCTGCTTCAGCTTGAGCGCTGGTCTTCATTTCCTGAAGAATCTTGGCGCCCTCACTGCGAGCCTGGTCTCGAATCTCAGCGGCTTCCGCCCTCGCATCGGCAAGCAACTTGTTGTACTTGTCCAACGCTTCTTTAGCTTCTGCTTGCGCTGTTTCGGCCTGGGCAATACCGCCTTCGATAGCTGCGGAGCGCTCATCCAGTGTTTTCTGCAGTCTGGGCAAAACAACCCGCCAGAACAGCAGTAACACCAGGGCAAACGGAATAATCGACCACACAATGTCGTAGATCGCGGGAAGCAGAGGATTAGTCGCTTCCCCTTCCGCCGCCAGGAGGAGTGCTTCGGTGTGCATCGTCAGACCTATCCAGTGAAGATGAAGTATGTGGCAATACCGATAAAGGCAAGCGCTTCAGTAAAGGCGATACCGATGTACATCAGCACCGTCAGGCGACCCTGAAGTTCGGGTTGGCGGGCGACAGACTCAATGGTCTTGCCCACCACGATGCCCACGCCGATAGCGGGGCCGATTGCTGCGAGGCCGTATCCGACCGTCGCAATGTTTCCGGAGAGTTCGGCGAGTACCGAGGTTGCGTCCACAGGTGTTTCCTTCCATGTTGTCAGCCCGATGGCGTATCGGGCTGAGGTTTAGTGTTCCTCCGCCAGCGCTAGCTGGAGGTAGACAGCGGTCAAAAGAGTAAAGACATAGGCCTGAAGGATCGCGACCAAAATCTCAAAGAATGTGAACGCGATGCTAAAGGCGATAGTTCCGATTCCAAAAAAGGCCATCCAGGAATCCGAGTACAGGATAAAGAAGTGGGTGGAGGAGAAGAAAAGCACGAGAAGAAAGTGCCCCACCACCATGTTCATGAGAAGACGCAACGTCAGAGTGACGGGTCGTAGGATGAAGGTCGACACAAGTTCAATCGGCGTGACGATGATGTACAGCGGCCACGGCACCCCTGGAGGGACTAGGGCGTTCTTCAGAAACGCAACGGGGTGCTTGCGCAAACCTGCGTAGACAAACGCAATATACGCCGCGACCGCTAACACCAGGGGCATTCCAATCACACTGGTGCCGGCGATATTGAGGCCTGGAATGATGCCCGTCAAGTTCATAAACAAGACAAGGAAGAAAATGGTGGTCAGAAGGGGCAAGAATCTCTTGCCGTCTTTTTCTCCGAGCAAATCCTCGGCAATGTTGACGCGAACGAGGTTCAGGGCCATTTCAACCGTGCCCTGGAAGCGACCCGGCACCATTCTCATTTTCCTCGTACCAAGCCAGAAAATCACCACCAACGCGCTCACCGCTAGCAACCTAATCAGGACGATGCGGTTCATCTCGAAGACGGTGCCCTCGAAGAGAACGGCGGGAGGAAAAAACTCCTCAATCGTGGGGGGAGAGAATTCGCCAGAGTCGCCGGCTGCGAACTGGAACAGCATCTCAGTGGCTTCTGTAAACAGCTCTGTCTCCAGTTTCGGGGCGCAGATAAGCGCGGCGAACGTCGTCTGACAACGACTTTAGCAAAGCAAACCTGGGAGAAACTAATCAGCCTTCAGGCGAAGGTTTAGGCAAAACGGTCGGGGGTGACGACCTCAAAAATGTCTCGAATAGGGATAGCTCCCTCTCTCACGATGCGGAGCTTTCCCGAGGCTGAGTCAAGCCCCGAGGCATCAATAATTGTTGACACCCTCTTGCCAGGCTTCTCGTCGCCTGCTGCCAAAACGAGAGCCACTGTGCCGTCAAACCTCTTCTGGAGAGCGCTCGCAGAAATAAGGGGTTGTTGATCCACTTTCCATGCCCCAGATTGGGCCAGGGGTCCCGTTTCGCTGAGCAGCTCAAGCGCGATTTTGTTGGCTGGCATCCTGAGAGCGACAGTGCCGTTCGTTTCTCCTAGATCCCAAGCGAGGGACTCCCCCGCCGGAACGATGATGGTGAGTGCACCTGGCCAGAATTCGGTCGCCAACGCGTGAACTTCTTCACTCACCTCTGCGGCTAAGGCACGAAGTGTCGGAATGCCCGGGACAAATACCGACAGCGGTGAGCCAGAGGCCATCCCCCTCGCCTCTCGCAAGGCCTGGAGGGCGGAACCCTTGAAAGCGTCAGCCACCAATGCGTATGTGGTGTCTGTCGGAATGCACACCACCTTGCCGCGACCTATCGCCATTCGGGCATGCCGCATGCCTTCGAGAAGGCCCGCTTTCTGTGTTGTCCTAAATAGCTCCGTCGTCACGACACCAAGCTTGCCACGGCCTCGCGGAAGTGGGCAGTGTGCACTGCGACATCCTCAGCGGTTGTTGCGGGGCTCATCAGTGCCATGTTGTGGAAAGGGGTCAAGAGGATGCCTCGGTTGAGCGCATGGAGGTGCAGGTACTGCTGTAATTCGAAATCGTCTGCATGGGCCGCTTCGGCACCATCCTTAGGCGCATGAGGCAGGAAACTGTATTCGGCTCTCGCGCCCAGTTGGGTGACCTGCCAGCCAACGCCAAACTCGTCAATTGTGTCCTGAACCCCCTTGGTCCACTCGGTAGCGCGAGCAATCATGTCCGGATAAGCATTCTTAGTGAGGACCTCTCCAAGGGTTGCCCTGATTCCAGCTAGCGAGAGCGCATTTCCTGCGAGGGTTCCTCCGACGCCGCCAACATCGATGTCCTCCAGATGTATGGATGCTCTCACCCGTGCCTGCAGTTCGGCCGTCATTCCATAGGCCCCAGCAGGAATACCACCCGCAATCGTTTTCCCGATGACAACAGCGTCGGGAGACAAGCCGTCGCGCAGCGTCATACCCCCGGGACCCGCGCATATGGTGTGGGTTTCATCAATGATCAGCACCGCACCATACTTCGTGCACAGCGCTCGGAGCGCATCATGCCAACCGGGTTCAGGCAACACAATCCCGATATTCGTCATCGCTGGTTCGATCAGAACGCAGGCAATGTCTCCCCGCTCAAAGGCTTTCTCCAGCGCGGGCACGTCATTGAAGGGAACCACAACCGTAGTCTCCTCAGGTGGGACTGGGGCACCGATGTTTCCTCGTCGCTCCACCACGTGACCGCCGTCATCAAGGGTGGCAAAAGTCTCATCTACACTTCCGTGGTAGCAGTAGTCCATCACGAGCACTTTGCTCTTTCCTGTCACCTGCCTGGAATACCGGATCATGGCTCGGTTTGCATCGGTCGCAGTGAGAGTGAATTGCCACATCGGAACTCCGAAGCGCTCTGCGAGCATGCCAGCGGCAATTTCCGCGTCCTCCGTGGGCAGCATGGTGGTAATACCTCGTGAGAGTTGCGCAGTGACGGCATCGACAGTGGGCTGAGGGGAATGCCCCACCATGGCCCCGGTGTCACCCAAACACAGGTCGACATGGTCAATCCCGTCAACACAGGTGAAATGGGCACCCACTGCGCTCTTTACGTAGACAGGAAAAGGACCAGGCCACTTCGCCATCCACAGCATGGGAACACCGTCGGGCATACGTCTGAGGGCACTCTCAAAATGCTTCTTCGAGAGCGGCCTGTCGGCTTCAAAACGCGCGACTTCCTGAGCCATCAGTGTGTGCAAACGCGAACGGTCAAACGACACAACATCCTCCGTCATCATGGGTAGGTCGACTTAGCCAGCCACCGCAAGTCGCTTGCGCTTGATAGCGCCCCCGACCTGAGCAATCAGGACAAGAACAATGGCCGCGAAGAACACCGCCGAGGCGATCACATTGGCTTCTGCAGGGATTCCTCTGGCCGCAGCCGTGTACACAAATCTGGGGAAGGTCATGGCAGGACCGGCGTTGAAATTGGTGATGATGAAATCATCAAAACTCAGCGCAAAAGACAAGAGCGCAGCGGCGATGATGCCGGGAATCAGCAGGGGGAAGGTCACTTTCCAGAAGACCTGCGACGGAGACCCATACAAGTCCCTGCCTGCTTCCTCCAGCGCTGGGTCCAACACCGCAACACGAGCACGGACCGTCACCACCACAAAGCTGATGCAGAACATGGTGTGAGCGATGATGACAGTCGGAAGTCCCTTCTCGACTCCTAGCTGCAGGAACTGAGCAGCCAACCCGGCACCCAAGACGACCTCAGGCGTTGCCATGGGGAGAAAGAGCAGCAGAGTAGTGGATTGTCGGAAACGGAATCGATAGCGAACCAGAGCTATAGCAATCGCGGTTCCCATTGCAGTAGCAAGAACCGTGGAGACTCCTGCCACGATGAGGGAATTCGCAAAGGCCGTGCACACATCCTGAGCGTCACAGACATTCAGCCAGTTATCGAAGGTAAACCCTCGCCAAATGATGTTGGTCCTGCGTGCGTCGTTGAAGGAAAAGACAATGGTGTACACAATCGGAATGAGGAGGAACACCATGGCCATCGCGGTGTACACCCAGAGCAAATACTTCCCGAAGCCCCTCATAGCAGGTCATCCGTTCCGCTGCGGCGAACATAAGCAGAGACCAGGATCAAGATAGACATCATCAAAATCAGAGACATAGCGGCTGCTGCCGGGAAGTTCTGCAGCACCAGGAAGTTAGCTTCGATGACGTTACCCATCATTGCGGTGTCGGTTGATCCCAAGAAGTCGCGACTGGCGTTGATGTAGTCACCGGTCGCGGGAATAAAGGTCAACAAAATCCCAGAAATCACTCCGGGAATCGACAATGGGAACGTAATGGTGCGAAAGACCGTGAACGGGTTTGCATAGAGGTCCCCGCCTGCTTCGACATAGCGCAGATCCAACTTTTCCAGAGTGGTGTAAATCGGGAGCGCCATGAAAGGTAAAAACACGTAAGTCAATCCAAAGACCACGGAGAAAGGGGTTCCGGTCAGATAGGCATCCGCAGGGATGAGTTGGAAGGACTTCAGCAATCCCACGAGAAAACCCTCGTCAGCAAAGATTTGCTTCCAAGCCAGGGTGCGCAGGAGGAAGGAAATAAAGAACGGTGCAATGAGCAACACCAGTGCCAAAGCCTGGAGAAGCGGGAACCGACGCAGTTTCACCCCGATGACATAGGCAATCGGGTACCCCAAAAGCAGGGCAAAGATGGTGGCAAGGGTGGCGTAAACAAAGGAGCGTCCAATATGGGAAGCGTAGGTCGAAACCACCGTGACGTAGTTTTCCCACTTGAACGCTGTCTGAAATTCACCGAGGAAGCCACCGGGGACTGGTTCCTGGAAGCTCGTGATAACGAGCGAAAAGAGAGGAGTAAGGAAGAAAAGAATCAGATAAAGAACACCGGGAAGGAGCAGCCACAGCGCAACAGGGCTTTTTCTTTGTATCTGAGGCGCCGCCGCTGGCGCTCCCGATGTTCCAACGCTCTGAAACGCTCCGAAAGCCACTAGGACTCCTCGAGTTCAGCTTCTAATTTTTCTCGCTCCTGGACAGCTACGGACCCAGTGTCAGCATCAGCTGCAAACCTTTCTTCACGAGGTGGCGCGTCAGCCAGGCCAAATGCGTGGTCGACTTTCCACGAGAGGAACACCTCATCACCTTCTGTGGCGTGGTCCCCTAATGAAGTGTTCTGAGCGAAAACGGTGATGTTGCCAAGTCCGGGTACTGCGACTACGTACTGAGTGCTGACACCGCTGAATGACGCGTCAACGATGCGCCCTGGGCCCACCAGTGTCTCGGCCGATGTCACGGTCGGTTGCGACCTGTGAAGCGCTACCTTTTCAGGCCTGATTCCGACTGTCACCGTGCCTCGGTGAGTAACAGCTCGATCCGCCGGGACGGTGAGCTGGTGGCCACCTGATGCGACAGTCACCGCGCTCGATGTAGAACCGGTGACCTCACCGACAAAGAGATTTGACTGACCCAAGAATGTCGCAACAAATGCTGTCTTAGGGGACTCATAAAGATCTTCGGGAGCCCCCATCTGCTCGATACGACCCTGATTCATCACGGCCACCGTGTCGGCCATGGTCATGGCCTCTTCCTGGTCGTGTGTGACGTGCAGGAACGTGAGCCCGACATCGGATTGGATGTCCTTGAGCTCCAACTGCATCTGTCGCCGAAGCTTCAGATCAAGCGCTCCGAGTGGCTCATCGAGCAGGAGTAAGGCTGGCCTATTGACGACGGCGCGAGCGAGGGCAACGCGCTGTTGTTGTCCACCCGAGAGTTGTGATGGCTTGCGGTTGGCGACGTGGGCTAATTCGACAAGGGCCAGCGCATCCCTCGCCAGTTCTTCAGCATTGGCGATCTTTCTGCGTTTCAGACCGAACATGACGTTGTCAAGAATCGTCATGTGAGGAAAGAGCGCATAAGACTGAAAGACCGTGTTGACAGGACGCTGATACGCCTTCGTGCCGGTCACATCTTTACCGCCAATGAGGATCTGACCTTCGGTGGGCTCCTCCAGCCCTGCTACGAGCCGAAGTGTCGTGGTTTTCCCACATCCACTCGGCCCGAGCAGGGCAAAGAAGGATCCTGCTGGAATATCCAACGTCAGGTCATCGATTGCGGTGAAACCGGGAAACCTTTTTGTGACGTTGACCAGGGACAGGTCTGCACCTGCCTCGGCAAATTTTTTTGCCGATGATTCCGAGCTCACCGCACTGACCGCCAGAAACTAAGCGCCGAGGGCGATTGCCTGGAAGGCAGCCTGGTACTCGTTGTCCTCATCCGAGGTCAACGTGCGGAAGGCCTTCACCTGAGACAAGGTTGCCTCATCGGGGAAGATCAATTTGTTCTCGGCCAGCGCTGGGTCAATGTCCAACGCCGCTTCGTAAGCTCCCTTGACTGGAGTGACGTAGTTCACCCATGCAGCCACTTCAGCAGCGACCTCTGGCTGGTAGTAGTAGTTCATCAAGGTTTCGGCATTCGTCTTGCGAGGTGAACCAATCGGCACAACCATGGTGTCGTTCCAGATTGTCGCACCCGACTCGGGGAAGACGAACTTCCACTTCTCACCGTCGTCATACCCGTTCTCGTAGTTGATCAAGGTGATGTCACCAGACCACCCAATGGCCACCAGGGCATCTTCGTTGACCAGGTCCTCGGTGTAGGAGTTTCCACGGACGTTGCGGATTTGACCTGCCTCGACCTGTTCGCGGAGAACATCGAGAGCGGCGTTGAACTCGTCTGCACCCCAGTCACTCGAAATGTCAACACCGTTGGCCATCATGAGGATTCCGATGGTGTCGCGCATTTCGGACAGGACAACAACACGACCCTTCAGCTCCGGAGCCCAGAGGTCTTCGACGGTGCGGATCTCTCCTACCTTGTCCACGTTGTAGGCAATTCCTGCAAACCCACCCTGCCAAGGCAGGCTCTTCTTGCGGCCTGGATCCCAGTCGGGGTTGGCCAGTGAGTCGACCACGTTGGCCTTGTTGGGCACGTTGGCTTCGTTGAGTTCTTGAACGAAGCCAAGCTGACCCCAGCGCGCGGCCATCCACTCTGTCGGAGTGACGATGTCTGCTCCGATGTCTTGGCCAAGCTGAAGCTGGTCGCGCACCTTTGCGTAGTACGTGTTGTTGTCGTCGTAGTCGACCATGTAGTTGACGGAAATTCCGGTCTGCTCTTGGAAGCGAACCAGGGTGGGGTAGTTTCCGTCATCGTCTTCATCGATATAAAAAGGCCAGTTCGACCAGTTGAGAGACTTGTCGGTCGCTGAGATGTCTTCTGCTGCTTCTAGTGTTCCTCCCGCTGCACAAGCAGACAGACCGAGGGCGACTGCGCCTCCACCGGCACCAGCCAAGAACGAACGCCTCGAGAGCTGAGACTTACGAGCCATCTTCACGAGGCTACGGACCATGGGGTCTTCGGGTAGTGGACGATTCATCATTGAACTCCTTATGTTCACTCAGCGTGCTCTCGCACCAGGGTTATTCGATAATAGACCGCTCACGATGAGAGGGAGCTCCCATTGTGTTACGGCTGTGTAACTGTCCCGGTTTTCCTTCCTACTCTCCAATAAACGACATCACGTGCTTGATGCGGGTGTAATCCTCGAACCCGTATTGCGACAAGTCCTTGCCGTAACCAGAGTGCTTGAAACCACCGTGAGGCATCTCTGCGACCAGTGGGATGTGGCAGTTGATCCACACCGCACCAAAGTCCAAGCCCTTGGCGAATCGCATCGCCCGAGCGTGGTCTCGTGTCCACACGCTGGAGGACAAACCGTAGAGAACGTCGTTGGCCATCGACATGGCCTCCTTCTCTTCTGAGAAAGGCTGCACCGTAATGACCGGACCAAAGATTTCGGTCTGAATGGCGTCATCGGTCTGCTTCAAACCAGTGACCACGGTGGGTTCAATGAAGTAGCCCTTGTCGCCCTTGCGGATACCACCGATTTCCACTTTCGCGTTGCCGGGGAGCGCGTCAATCATTCCCATCACCCTGGTCATTTGGTTCTTGTTATTGACCGGGCCATAGAAGGTGTCGGGGTCACTTGGCATACCCGTCGACACGTTGGCACTCACCCACGCCGTCAAAGCCTTGACGAACTCGTCGTGAACGTTCTTGTGGACCAGCACTCGAGTGGCTGCAGTACAGTCTTGACCTGCGTTGAAGTAGCCGGCAATTCCAATACCTTCAACAGCCTTCTCGATGTCGGCATCGTCAAAGACGATAACGGGCGCCTTTCCTCCCAGTTCAAGATGCACTCGCTTGAGATCGCTCGAAGCTGCTTTCGCTACTTCCATTCCCGCGCGAACGGAACCCGTGATGGAGACCATCTGAGGAATCTTGTGGTCAATCATGGCCGCACCGCTGGTGCGATCACCCGTGATCACGTTGACAACCCCTGGCGGCAAGTGCAACGAGCAGATCTCTGCGAGCAACAGCGTGCTCTGTGGCGTTGTGTCCGAGGGCTTCAACACGGTGGTGTTTCCCGCAGCAACAGCGGGAGCAAACTTCCATACCGCCATGTTCAGCGGATAGTTCCAGGGTGTTACCTGACCCACGACGCCAATGGGTTCCCTCCGAATCATGGAGGTGTGGTCTTTCATATATTCGCCGGCGCTACGGCCTTCCAAGTTCCTGGCCGCCCCAGCGAAAAATCGGATTTGGTCAACACTGAGCATGATTTCATCGTCAACCAGAGTGGTCCGAGGCTTCCCTGTGTCCTGTGATTCAAGATCAGCAAACTCATCGGCGCGCTTTTCCATTTCGTCTGCGATACGGAATAGCGCGAGCTGTCTCTCTCCGGGGGTGGTGTCTCTCCAGGAATCAAAAGCTGTCTGAGCTGCTGTGTAGGCGGCATCGATATCGGCTGCGTTAGAGATTGGCGAGTGCGCGTAAACCTCCTCCGTAGCGGGGTCGACCAGTTCGAGGGCGTCCTTGCCTTTCGAGTCGACATATTTTCCGTTGACAAAGTTTTTGAGAGTGCGAGTAGTCATGCGAACACACTAACCCAGAGGCAAGCCGTAGGTCTAGGGGCCTTTCTGATAACAATTTCGTTGCCAAGATGGCAATTTGCACCGTTTTCGATTGCTTTTTTCAAAAATAGGTGCGAATATCACTGTATGCCGAAATCAGCGTCGAAACGGGCACCCAGCCTTGACGCGTCTGCGAAGGAAATAATTCGCCTCCTGCAGCGCGACGGGCGAATGTCCTATGCGGAGGTCGGCAAGCGCGTTGGCTTGAGTGAAGCAGCCGTGAGGCAGCGGGTAGGAAAGCTCACAGACAGCGGGATCATGCAGATCGTGGCGGTCACGGATCCCTCCCAATTGGGTTTCTATCGCCAGGCCATGATCGGTATTCGAGTGCGCGGGGATGCCCGGGCGGTGGCAGACATTCTGAAAGCGATCGACCAGGTCGACTATCTAGTGCTGACCACCGGGCGGTTCGACATCCTCGCAGAAATTGTGTGTGTTGACGACCAGGAGCTCAGTGAGATCCTCCACGGTTCGATTCGCACGATTGAAGGCGTTCTCGATACAGAAACATTCACCTATCTATCACTGGAGAAAGAACACTACGACTGGGGTACACGATGACGATTATCGACAAATTGCAGAAGACCTTGAAACCTTTCACCGCGCAACCTAAGAAGGCGAAGCGGACGAAGAAGTCCGAAACGCTTCAAGACAAAGCCAGGGACCACCTGTGGATGCACTTCACCAGGCAGGGTCCACTCGCCGGTGGAGGCGATGTGCCCGTCATTGTGAAGGGAAATGGGCACCACATTTGGGACGACAAGGGCAAGCGCTACATCGATGGGCTCGCAGGATTGTTTGTTGTCAACGCTGGACACGGGCGTACCCGACTTGCTGACGTGGCGAGAGCGCAAGCGGAGGAGTTGGCGTTTTTCCCCCTCTGGTCATACGCGCACCCTGCCGCGATTGAACTGGCGGACAAACTGGCGAGCTATGCGCCTGGGGACCTCAACAAAGTGTTCTTCACTACCGGCGGTGGTGAAGCGGTCGAGAGCGCATTCAAGCTCGCGAAGCAGTACTGGAAGCTCAAGGGAATGCCGATGAAGCACAAGGTAATCTCTCGCTTCGTCGCCTATCACGGCACCCCGCAGGGAGCGCTCGCCATCACGGGTATTCCCGCCATGAAAGCGATGTTCGAACCTTTGACGCCCGGCGGATTCCGGGTCCCCAACACCAACTACTACCGTGCTGAGGAGATGGGTTTTCCCGGCGGAACCGAGGAAGAGTTCGGTCTCTGGGCGGCAAACCGAATCGAAGAAATGATCGAGTTCGAAGGACCCGATACGGTCGCGGCAGTCTTTCTCGAACCGGTCCAAAACTCCGGTGGATGTTTCCCGCCCCCTCCCGGATATTTTCAGCGGGTTCGAGAGATCTGCGACAAGCACGATGTGTTGTTGGTCAGCGATGAAGTCATCTGCGCCTTTGGCCGCATCGGCGAAATATTTGCGTGTAATGCTTTCGACTACGTTCCCGACATCATCACCTGCGCGAAAGGTATGACCAGTGGTTATTCCCCCATTGGGGCGATGATCGCCAGTGACAAGCTTTATGAACCTTTCGCCCACGGTGACACGACGTTCTATCACGGCTACACCTTCGGTGGTCACCCCGTCTCTGCTGCCGTTGCTCTCGAAAACCTCAAGATTTTCGAAGAAGAGGGAATTAATGAGCACGTTCGGAAGAACTCTCCGCTCTTCCGTCAGGCCCTCGAGCGACTCCTCGACATTCCCATCGTGGGAGATGTTCGTGGCGCTGGCTACTTCTTTGGAATTGAGCTGGTGAAAAAGAAGGAAACCAAGGAAACATTCACGGACGAAGAATCAGAGAAACTTCTCCGAGGCTTCCTTTCCAAAGCGCTGTTCGAGGCAGGACTGTATTGCAGGGCTGACGATAGAGGTGACCCCGTCATTCAGCTCGCCCCACCCCTCACCATCGGACCAGCTGAATTCGAGGAGATCGAAGCGATTCTCCGAGATGTTCTGACCAGGGCTTCGAAGCTGATCTAGACCGTGGAACGCTACGCCTCCCTGTCGCTCTGGCACGAAGGGGTGAGAAATGACCTCACCCCTCGTTCCCCATTGAATGAAAAGGATCTCGCCACCGAGTGGGACGTCATCATTCTGGGTGCCGGATACACGGGGCTGTGGACCGCGTTGGCCATTGCCGAACAGGATTCGTCGCGCCGGGTTCTGATAATCGAAAAGGAAATAGCGGGGTTCGGCGCTTCCGGTCGCAACGGTGGATGGGTGTCTGCGTTATTTCCGACCAGCACGAGTGCGCTGGTTGAGAGGCACGGTGCCGAGAAGGCAACTGCTCTTCGCAAAGCCATGGTGGACTGTGTTCCCAGCGTCGGTAGATGGGCGACGAAGCTTGGTATCAACTGTGATTTTGAGCAAGGCGGAACCGTCACCCT
>JBJOIK010000007.1:0-13039 GCA_046047135.1 Actinomycetota bacterium | reverse complement strand
CGACAAAGACAATGGTGTCAGTAGGCCCAATGGACCCATCGGCAGTACCTCCGGAAGGACCGTAGCCAAGCTCTGGAGGAATAATGATGATGACTCGGGATCCTACGGTCTGATCAATCAGTCCGTCACGGAAACCAGCAATGACTCCCCCAGTCGGGAAGCTCGCAGGTTCACCCCGCTCCCAGCTCGAATCAAAAACCTCGCCGGTGTTCCAGTTGACACCGTGGTACTGCACAATGACGACGTCACCACCGCCAACAACCGCACCATCTCCCTCTATCACGGTGGTCACGGCGAACTCGGTGGGGACTTCGCCCTCTGGAATCTCCACGGTGGGAGCACCGAGTTCGTCATAGGTGACAGTGGGGAATCCTTCAGGCGCCACAGCAGGCTCCCCTTCAATCCGATCCAGGGGAGCAACCGCCGGAGGCTTGATGTCGATGATGTCGACAACAAACAGCAGGGCCTGTCCCGCCTCGAGCCCGAAGTCAGGAGCACCCGACTCTCCGAATGCTTCCAACGCAGGGATCAAGCCTGCGACACGTGAGCCCACTGTGGAGCACGCTGCGGTCAAAGAAACGCCCACAAAGCTTGGGGCCTCCGTGTTCAGGGTGAGGACGGTGGGACTGAATTCGTCATACGCGGACTGCTCGATGAGGTCACCGCTGGCAGCGTTATAGAGCGCATAGTTGATGACCAAATCGTCACCGTCCTGGACCTGCACCCCATCGCCCTCAATCACAACACTGCGCTGGGTACTCTCCACCTCGAGAGGGGCCTCAAAACTGATAACGGGAATCGACCCAAAAGCTCCTGAAATCGAAATGCTCTCCACCTCGGCTCCGCCAGGGGCGCAACCTTCCGCCACCGATGCAGTGTCCTCCGATACGACCTCGGATGACTCGGCAGCACATCCAGACAGAATAAGCAGAGCGCTCAAGCCAAGGCCCACCATTGCAGAGTGCTTCACCAGAAGCCTTTCGCCGAGGAAAATTGTCACAAAACCCGCCCTATCTTGGCAGGGTTTTTCCGCCCAATCAATGTGACACGGCCCGATGAGTCACAGGCTCGTGAGCAACAGGGAATTTGACCGAGTTCGCGATGAAACACAGCGTGCTTGCTCTGTGATGCAATTCCGGAACGATCTCGAGGTTTCCATCGGAAATGGTGACCTCTGGTCGCAGTGTCACCTCGGTGATCTCACCTGACCCATCTGCTCGGGTCATCAAAACACCGGTCGCGACATCCTCATAGGTCTCTACCACCACACCGGCGGTGTGGGCGACGTGGAGGAAACTCAACATGTGACCGTGAGATAGAGCAGCGATGAGGAGTTCTTCCGGATTCCACCGGGTGACCTCGCCATGAAACGCTTTGTCAGAGGAACCCGCAATGTCAGGTTTACCATCAGCAGAAATCACGTGAGCCCGAGAGTATCCCTTGTATGAGGAAGTTCCGGTTCCCAGATTTCCGGTCCACCGTGTGCTCAAGCGGTAAGAATGTGCCCCCATGCCTCGAGTCTAGGGTTCCCGCGCCGGGGATTTTGGAGGTTCCAGGTCTACACTGAGGGGCTATGACCGACACGCTTTCCCCCGCTCAGTCCACTTCTACTCGCATCGTGACGGAGATTCCTGGCCCGCAATCTCAAGCGCTCCACCAGCGCAGGATTGCCGCCGTCTCAGCTGGTGTGTCAGCCACTTTCCCCATCTATGTGGCCAATGCGCATGACGCACTAGTCGAGGATGTCGACGGTAATCGGTTCATTGATTTCACGGGCGGAATCGGCGTGATGACCATCGGTCACACCAACGATGAAGTAGTTGCCGCCGTGTCAGACCAAGTTTCCAAAGTCACGCACACGCTCTTCGCGGTTGCTGGGTATGAGCCCTACATCACCGTCTGTGAGCTTCTTGCTGAGCACACCCCAGGTTCATTCCCGAAGAAGTCGGTCCTCGTGAATTCTGGTGCGGAAGCTGTCGAAAACGCCGTCAAGATTGCCCGGAAGTACACCGGTAGGACCGAGGTGGCTGTTCTTCATCACGGCTATCACGGACGGACCAATCTGACCGCGGCAATGAACTACAACATGCACCCTTACGGCACTGGCTTCGGTCCACTCGCAGGCTCGGTTCACCACGCCCCGAACTCGTCACCATTCCACGACGGATTGAGCGGTCAAGAAGCTGCGGAGCGCACCATCACCTTCCTGGAGAAGCGAGTGGGAGCCAGCCAGATCGCATGTCTTGTAGTCGAACCAATCCAGGGCGAGGGAGGTTTCATCGTCCCCGCTGACGGTTACCTGCCCGCATTGCTTGCGTGGTGCAAGGACAACGGAATCGTGTACGTCTCCGATGAAGTTCAAAGCGGTATGGCCAGAACAGGCGCTTATTTTGCGAGCGAACACTTCGGTATCGAGCCTGACCTTGTCACCAGTGCCAAGGGCATCGGTGGAGGAATGCCCATCGCCGCCGTGACTGGACGCGCCGAAATTATGGACGCCTCCCACCCCGGTGGATTAGGAGGCACATTTGGCGGCAACCCGGTGTCATCGGCTTCCGTGATTGCTGTTTTTTCCGAAGTGAAGAAACGGAATCTCCTGGGCGAGGCCAAGCGGGTTGAATCAACGTTGAAACCAGCATTGCTGGAATTGCAGAAGAAGTACCCGGTTATTGCTGATGTTCGAGGAATCGGCGCCATGCTCGCCATCGAATTCCAGGATCCCACCACACACAAACCAGCGCCTGAAGTCGCGAAAGCGGTCCAAACTTTCGCGCTTCATCGGGGTGTTCTTATTCTCACGGCGGGAACATTCGGCAATGTCCTCCGCTTCCTGCCACCCGTCGTCATCACGGATGAGCAACTCCTTGAAGCTGTGTCGGTCATGGATGACGCTCTCGCATCAGCCTGACCTGTGCATTCGAACTTCTTAAAAGCCAGCGACGGGGTCGTCGTCGCAGAACTACTCCGGGATGGCATCACGGAGTCCTTCCACCACGGTGTAGTCGCCGTTGTCGATTCACGCGGCGCAACATTGCTCGAGAAGGGAAACCCTGATGCCATCGTCTATCCCCGATCCACACTGAAGCCTTTTCAGGCCCTCGCAGTGCTTGCCACAGGAATCGAGCTCAGCCCCCTCGAGCTTGCTCTCACCAGCGCCAGCCATTGCGGATCTCTCCGCCACCGTGAAGCGATCGACAATTTTCTTACCCGGTGGGGACTATCCGCCTCTCAGCTGCAATGCCCGGTGGATTGGCCACTGGGAGTAGTGGAGCGAGCAGAAATGTCAGCTTCTGACGGAGCTCCCTCTCGGCTGGCGATGAATTGTTCCGGAAAGCACGCCGGATTCTTAGCCGCCTGTATTCATGCGGGATTTGATCCTTCAACGTACCTGGATCCCGAGCACCCACTCCAGAAACTCATCGTCGACACCATCTCGACGTA
Organism: Actinomycetota bacterium; assembly: GCA_046047135.1. Classification (GTDB taxonomy): domain Bacteria; phylum Actinomycetota; class Actinomycetes; order Actinomycetales; family Microbacteriaceae; genus Pontimonas. The sequence continues at coordinate 9,598 of JBJOIK010000007.1, read as the reverse complement.
CACCGGCGAAACACCAGCCTTCACCTCGAGGGATGGTTGTGGTGCTCCGCTCCATGCGCTGAGTGTCAGGAGCCTTGCGAGAGGTTTGGCAAAGCTCGTCCAAGGCGCCACTGTCCACGAGAAGGCTCTGCTCAGCGCCGTCGCCGACAACGCGTGGGCTCTCGACGGTGACGGCCGTGACAACACGGTGACTATCGAGACACTGGGTGGCATCGCGAAAATTGGCGCAGAGGGATTGGTCGTCATTGCAGTACCCTCAGGAGTCGCCGTCGCGCTCAAGATTCTCGATGGTTCGATGCGCGCAACTTCCCTGGTTGCGCTCGCCTCACTTGCGCAAGTTGGGGCGATATCCGAGTCGCAACACGATGACCTGGCAGCTCGGATGGCCTTCCCCGTGAAGGGCGGAGATGCCACCATCGGAGGGCTCCAAGTCCGGCTATAGTCGGGGAGGTGAAGGTTTGGTTGACTCCTTCGCGTGGCGGTTGACAGAGAGGTCGCCAGCCATTTTTATCCCACAAATCGAGGTTGATAGTTAATGAAGATTTCGGTCATTCGCGAAATCAAAGACAACGAATTCAGGGTCGCTCTGACTCCGGCGGGTGTGCGAGACCTGGTCCAAGCGGGACATACAGTGACCGTGGAAACCGGCGCAGGCGTCGGCTCCGGAATCTCTGACGATGATTATGCGGAGCAAGGTGCCACCATCGCATCCAACGCGGCTTCTGCGTGGGCATCTGCAGACATGGTGGTGAAGGTCAAGGAGCCGATCTCCAGCGAATACGGGTACTTCCGTGAGGACTTGGTGTTGTTCACTTTTCTTCATTTGGCTGCTGAAGCTGACTTGACTCATGCATTACTGAAGGCCAAAACAACAGCAATCGCTTACGAGACTGTGCAGGGTCGTACCGGTGGGCTTCCTCTCCTCGCGCCCATGAGTGAGGTGGCAGGACGATTGGCGTCCATCGTGGGGGCTGCGACGTTGATGAAACCAGCTGGCGGGATGGGGCAACTTGTCCCGGGTGTGCCAGGGACAAGACCAGCCAACGTCGTCGTCTTGGGTGGTGGTGTCGCAGGCACCAATGCAACGTCAGTCGCGGTCGGACTGGGTGCGGATGTCACTGTTCTCGACACAAATCTCCAAAGACTCAAAGAACTGGACGCACTGTACGCCGGACGAATCAAGACCGCAGCGTCGAACTCTCTCGAGATCGAGCAAGCCTGTTTGCGAGCCGACCTCGTGATCGGGTCGGTTCTGATTCCCGGAGCAAAAGCACCGAAACTTGTCTCGCTTGACTTGGTGTCGCGTATGAAGCCGGGGAGCGTTCTGGTGGACATTGCAGTGGACCAGGGAGGGTGTTTTGAGGGTTCCCAAGTGACAACCCACACCAACCCCACCTTTAAGGTCCACGAGAGCATCTATTACTGTGTCGGAAACATGCCTGGTGCTGTCCCGCACACCTCAACCATGGCGCTCACTAATGCCACCCTCCCTTATGTCCGTGCACTTGCACACAAGGGGTGGAAGGCAGCGCTCGCAGGGGACGCTGGATTAGCCCTCGGGCTCAATACTGACGCGGGACTACTCACTAACGAAGCAGTAGGAATAGCGCACGGAATCGACTCCGTCAGTCCTGCCTCCAGACTCGCTGACTAAGACGAAACGTCCCCCTGTCCCAGAGAACCAGAAGGTGAGCTGGAGGAGCAAGCGGCGGCAGCACAATTCGGCCAGCACTCGCCAGCCGGGCCTCCAGGGGAGTAGTGGCATCGAGCGCGACGGTCACCCCCTCTGGCAGTGTGTTCCAATAGGAGGCCATATCTTCGGGGCTTCCAAGCCACAGGGCGTCGTAACCTGTCCATGACTCAGGATCTCTAGTCAGCACGACGGCTCCGCTCGAGAGCTCCGGAATAACGGCTGATGCGTTGTGAGGAGCTCCAGGAGGCAGTGCCAGCTGAATTGTCTGGCCCTCCCACCTGATGCGACCAGGAATTCTTGGGTTCTCTGCATGGAGAAGAGTCCTGTTGTCTGGTTTCGATACCGACAGAGAAAGGGTGTGCTCGACGAGGGGATCGAACATGCGGAGATATTGAGGCTCGGCCCGGGACGTGATGATGAGTCGGGCTCTTGATTGTGACACGCACTCGAGAAGGTAATGCGAGCCTTCTGCCCCCGCCTGTTCGAGGGTGTAATCGAGGTCATCCAGAATGATGGTGGCGGTCGATGGCACATCCTTCAACCACAACCACATTTCAAAAGGATGCGAGGGCGCATTAGTGTGCTGTGAATAGTGGGAAGCCAATAGTCTCGCTGCTGATGTGCGCCCCATCCCACGATCTCCGACGACGAGGACTGACCCAGACGGACATTCCTCCCATGTCAGGGCTCGATGAGTGGCATGTGGAAGGTCGTCCAGGAGCCCCCAGGATGTCCTGTCTGCCGAAAAAGTTGAAGGCAGTGGGTCAGCCCACACTCTCCAGGCACTGGGTTCTCCTCCTGTGCCATCCACCTCAATTTCACGCACCTCCCGCACATGAGGACCCTGCTGGGCTCCCTGCATCAGAAGGCTTCCCGGTGTGAAATGGCGTGCTCTAGTTCGAAGAGTGGACGAGATGTCGGGCATCCACGCTGCCACCTCACTGTCATCAGTGACCCTTCCGCACATTCTCAGTGACACGTTGGCCATCATCGACGGCGTGAGTACTCCAGCGATTCTCTGGGTGGAGATGACCACATGGACCCCCAGCGAGCGACCCCTGGCGAGAACATCAGAGAGCACGGATGAAAACTCAGGGTAATTGCTCAGAAGCCATGCGGCTTCGTCGATCACAACCATGAGTCTCGGGCACGCCACGTCATCGGGAAGATCTGACACATCAGCGACTGCCCAGTCGTTGCAGATTTGCTCGCGCCGAAGGAGCTCAGCGTGGATGCCGTTGAGAGCTCGTGCCACCGTCGAACCCTCCAAATCGGTCATCATCCCGATGACGTGAGGAAGCCGTCCGAGTGTGCGAAGCCCCGCTCCTCCCTTGAAATCAATCAGAACGCACACAAAGCTTTCCGGGGGATAGCGCAGCGCAAGCCCGCTGACTAAGGCGCAGAGTGTGACGCTCTTGCCGCTGCCCGTCGAACCCCACAGCACGGTGTGGGGGCCTTGTGCCACCAGGTCCCACTCTTGCTGGTTTTGAACGAGCGAAACCCAGAGTTGGTCTCGTCGGGAGTAATCACGTGATTCCCCGCCTCCCGGTGGCTGCTGTGGACCTCGGTAGTGCTGAATGATCGACAACGCTTCTGTCAGGCTGAGTCGATCAGGGCAGACCACGATGGTGTCTTGGGACTGGCTGATGATGTCGACAACAAATGCCGTCCTCGGTCTCACCATGACACACATGCCCGAGGGCACATCGTCGATACGCCCAACCCACACGGCCCGAGACACGCCATCGATGTCCCGCGGCAGTGCCCCGCTCGCGAGAATGTGTGCGCCGAGGGGTTCATCCCCTGCCACTAACCAAGCCGTTGCAATGATCCTCCACACTTCTGCGCACTCCTCACCTCCGACGACCGCAACTCCCTGAGTCAGCGAGAGAGTTATCGGCATGCCTGAAATAGGACCAGTTCCCTGCAGTGGACTGCCTGTCTCGCACTCTGTCCATCCGGTTCCTAACCTCACCCCGTCTGTGATGAGACTTGCGGGTTGCCACAACGGTGATTTCACGGCCTCACTCAGTGGTGGGATTCGGGCTCGAGCCCTCAGTCTTTCCTTTTCGCGAGCCGCCTCCAGGTCAGCCCTATGCTGCAGGAGGTCCGCCGCATGTTTCTCCTGGTCCTGTTCCCACCTCCTCCTTGTTCGCCTTCGCGCCTCCCACCAACCACCGGCCACCATCATGGGAGCCAAGGCCCCCATCAACAGCAGTAAGGGTTGACCTAACAACGACGCCATGAACCCAGAGAGCGCGATCGGTATGACGCTCTGCAACCAGGGAAAAGGCTGAATCTCTGGAGGGTGAGGAGCGGTTGGCTCTGCCATCATCTGCGCAGTAGACCACTGATAGTGATGTCACGAGATACAACAACAATGGTCTGCCGATTGGAGTCTCAACAGAGACTGTGGGGACAGACTTAGTGCAAGGTGAAGGACAACGATCCGAGGGTCACCGTTGATCCCCGGACCAGCGAATATGTGTCATGCGGGATGCATTGAAGCGGCCTCGATCCTGGCTCCTCGACAACCGTCCCATTCACAGTTTTGAGGTCCTTTACCCAGAAGACTCCGTTCTTGACCCCAAACTCCAGGTGCTCGGGAGCCACAGTGTCCGTCTCATCTTCTAGGCAAATCCGATGAAGAGTCCCCTCTTCATCCTCAGCCACCGGCTTCACACCGATGATTCCCGGCATCTCCCCTACGGTGATGTGCGGTCCGTGGGCAAACTTCAGGACAAAGCGCACCGCTGCCCGTCTGGCTCGTGGCTTCGTCGCAACCTTCTCCGCTTCGTGAATGTCAAAGAGAGACATCGCTTGGGTAGGTTCTTCATCGCTGGCCACGGGAACACTAGGAGAAGGTTCACGAGCGCTCTCTGGCTTCTTTCCAAGATTGAGGCTTCGCCTAATCCACCCAGTGGCTCGCGAAAGGGTGTCAGCGGGTTGCTCCGCCTCCGGCTGCTCCACCACTGGTGTCGCCTCTGGCTCTGATTCAACCGACATGGCAACCTGTGGTGTCAGCATTGACTGCCCACATTCCGGACACAACAAGCTTGCTGCGAGTACTCGCTGCCCACACCGTGAGCACGGAACAGGCGGAGTCACTGCTGTGGCATCGAAAAGGCTCATTAGGGGCCAGGGTACAAGGCAAAAGCGACCGATCCGGGACAACACACGAACTTTGCCGAGCACGGTGAGTAACCAGCGATTTCTAGGAATACTCAGCCACAATGATGAGGTTTGGGGAAGGAGTCCGATGGCCAGGACAGTTCTGTCTCGCGTACTACGCGCTGGCCTCGTGATGGTCGGCATCGGGGCTCTTGCGCTTCAGGGAGGCGCAGCGTGGGGTGCATTGTGGCTCGTGGACAATCAGCGCTCCCTGAAAGATCAGCTGGTAGCCCAACAGTTTGGTTCGCCTCCTGAGGTTCAATCCCTCGTGACGCAAGCTGGAATGTCGGAGAGGGGGTCGCTCTACTTCAGAACCTCGCTACCGCGTATTGTGCCCTCCTACGAGTTTGGCCGATACTGCACGGGATCTGAACCCGGCATCGGAGTTCTCGGGTGCTTCACTCTCCGCGATGAGCGCATCTACCTCTATGACGTCACCGATGAACGACTCACCAGTATCGAGCCCGTAGTAGCGGCCCACGAAATGTTGCACGCAGCTTGGGCGCGCCTCACCGCAGAGGAGCAGGATGCGCTCGCACTGCTGCTGGAAGAGGGTTTCGCGGATCTGGGTCCTGACCATCGCTTAGTCGAGAGAATCGCCAGTTACGAAGCGAGTGACCCGCGTTCCCGAATTCCAGAGCTTTACGCCATTTTAGGAACCGAAGTCTCACCCCTGCCCGCACCTCTCGAGGCTCACTATGAAACTCTGTTTGACGACAGGGAGCGAGTGGTCGCGCTAGCAGAAGAGATTTACCTTGTTTTTGATTCCATTCAGGCCGAACTCGAGCGTTTGAGCACCGAGCTCCAGTCTCGAAGCGCCGAAATCGAAGGTTTGCGCTTCACCTACGAGGAAGAGTCTGGGGCACTCACTGGCGACATTCTCCGGTTCAATGAAAAGGCCTCAATACCTGGAGCATTCCCCTCCAAATCGGAGTTCGAAGCTGCTCGGAGTGTTCTGGTCGAAAGACAAAGTCGCGTGGAGAACATGCGGGTCAGCCTGCAGACCAAGATTGCCGAATACAACGAATTGCTCGAAGAACTCGTCACCCTCAATGACGAGGTATCCGAACTTAATCAGGGAATCAACGTGACCCTCAGAGAGCAGGCGGAGCTCAGCTCACCCACTACAGGAATCGACGAATAGTTCTCCACAACGGAGGAGTCTGAACCGTTGCGGCTCACAATACTCAGTACGCTGGCTCTGTGAGCTTCCAACAAACCATCGACTCTCCCCTTGGCCCGATAGCGCTGGTGTCTGACGGGAATGCATTGATTTCCCTCACCATCGGAACCCGGGCCCCAGTATCGTCCCCCGATCCCATCACTCAGACAACGGCGAGCCAGCTGGCGGAATACTTTGCAGGGAAGAGACAGGAATTTGATCTACCCCTCGCTGCGCGGGGGACTGTATTCCAAGAGTCCGTGTGGAAAGCGTTGCGAGACATTCCCTTCGGACATTCACGCAGTTACGGAGAACTTGGCACGTCAGCGGGAAAGCCAGGTGCAGCGAGGGCTGTTGGTTCCGCAGTAGGCGCCAACCCAATCCCAATTGTGATTCCCTGCCATCGTGTACTTGCCAGCGACGGCAAGATCACCGGATACAGCGGTGGCGATGGCATTCCCACTAAGCAAAAACTGTTAGCACTCGAAGGAATCACGTACCGCTGATCACGAGGTCGATAGTGCCCTCTCCCTGCGAACTCAACTCAGATCGCCATCCGTGATCGTTCGACCATGCCAAGAATTCCTGTACTGAAGAGAAGTCTGCTCTCGATTGAGCCAAGTCGCGCACCAATCGCCCTTTCGTGGTCTTGTTGGCGTGACCCAGAGCCTTTCTGGAGCCCTCCCGAACCACCGCGACAAACACGCCTGAGCCTTCGGGGATAGGAGCAAGCTTTCGATAGCCCTCACTGCGTACATCGAGCAGAAAATCTGACGTTTCCCCCCACAACGAGGGAGCACAGATCGCCCACTGAGCGGCAAGACTCCCCCCTGCCAGTCGCGAATCATGCGAGAGGCGGTAGGCAGGAATGAGATCTCCCGATCTCACCAATCCAAACAGCGCAGAAAACACCCCAGTGTTCCTGACTACCCAGTCTTTCTCACCCACACCCAAGGCTCCATAGCCGAGGGCGTCAAAAAGAACCCCCGTGTAGCGCTCGATAGCCGGCATCACAGGAGAGCTCCCAACCTGCCGATTCCTCAGAACCTCAGCTCGACCTTTGGGTCCTAACTTGAGGTTGCGAAGTGACTTTTCTTCGTCACGCGACAGCTCACCCAGTTGCTCAAGCAATGAACGGCGAACCTGGTTCTGCGACGGAAAACTCAGTGTCTCCAGCTGGAGGCGGGATCCCGCTATTCCGCCCTCGACCTTAGTTTCCGAAGGCGGAAGAAGGACCAGCATGCCTACGAAATAATTTCAGCCAAACCGGCCACGATAGTGACTTGGTTGTTATCGACGGACAAAAAGCCGTCCTCCGCTTTCGCCGTCACCTTGGCGCCATCAGCGGTCGTGATACGGACCTCACCGGCGGCCAATACACCCAGCGTGGGCTCGTGACCGGCGAGGATGCCGATCTCGCCCTCCGTGGTGCGCGCAACGACCATGCTCGCCTCTCCGGACCACACCTCGGCGGTCGCGGAGACCACCGTGACGCTCAACGAAGGCACGTTTAGCCCATTTCCTTCTGCATCGTGGCCCACTTCTCTTCCACGTCGCTGATCGGGCCCACATTGAAGAAGGCCTGCTCCGCCACGTGGTCAAAGTCACCCCGACAAATCGCGTCAAAGGACTCGATGGTGTCCTTGAGCGGAACCGTGGAGCCCTCAACACCGGTGAACTTCTTGGCCATGTAGGTGTTTTGCGACAAGAACTGCTGAATGCGCCTCGCGCGCGACACTGTCACCTTGTCTTCTTCGCTGAGCTCATCGACACCCAGAATCGCAATGATTTCTTGCAGCTCTTTGTTCTTCTGGAGAATCTGCTTCACCGTGGTGGCCACTCGGTAGTGGTCCTCACCAATGTAGAGCGGGTCGAGGATACGACTTGTCGACGTCAGGGGGTCCACAGCGGGGTAAAGACCCTTGGCGGCAATTTCACGGCTAAGCTCTGTCGTCGCGTCCAAGTGAGCGAATGTGGTCGCAGGAGCCGGGTCTGTATAGTCATCCGCTGGCACGTAAATTGCTTGCAGAGACGTAATCGAGTGGCCACGGGTCGACGTGATTCGCTCCTGGAGGATACCCATCTCATCAGCCAGGTTGGGCTGATAACCCACAGCCGAGGGCATACGGCCAAGAAGCGTGGATACCTCCGAACCAGCCTGGGTAAAGCGGAAAATGTTATCGATGAAGAGCAACACATCCTGGTTTTGAACATCCCTGAAGTACTCCGCCATAGTCAAGGCCGACAGCGCAACACGAAGACGAGTGCCCGGGGGCTCATCCATCTGGCCGAAGACCAACGCGGTCTTATCGAACACCCCGGCTTCTTCCATTTCGTGAATGAGGTCGTTGCCCTCACGGGTGCGCTCACCCACACCAGCAAAAACGGAGACACCACCATGGTCTTGGGCGACGCGTTGAATCATTTCCTGAATCAGAACTGTCTTTCCCACACCGGCTCCACCGAAGAGACCGATTTTTCCACCCAAAACATAGGGCGTGAGCAAGTCAATGACCTTGATCCCGGTTTCGAAAAGCTGAGTCTTTGATTCCAGCTGGTCAAATGACGGCGGCTGGCGGTGAATTCCCCATCTTTCGACACCCTCAAGCTTGTCGTCCGAGTTCAACACTTCGCCGAGAACATTGAACACTTTGCCCTTAGTCGCGTCGCCCACGGGCACCGTGATGGGACCACCGGTATCGCGGACCTCTTGACCGCGCACCAACCCGTCAGTGGGCTTCAAAGCGATGGCGCGAACCAGGTCGTCCCCGAGGTGTTGCGCGACTTCAAGAGTCAAGACGCTGCTCTCACCGCCCAGGGTAATGGTGGTCTGGAGTGCGTTATAGATCTCCGGAATCGAGTCATGGGGAAACTCAATATCCACAACGGGGCCCGTCACGCGGGCAACTCGACCCGTGGCAGTCGCTTTCTTGGTGGCAGTCTTCGTCATCTCGTTTTCTCTTTCTTTACTTTGCCGACGCGAGGGCGTCGGCGCCGCCCACGATTTCGGAAATCTGTTGGGTAATTTCGGCCTGGCGAGCATTGTTCGCAAGGCTTGTGTATTCGCGGATGAGCTTGTCAGCGTTATCGCTTGCAGACTTCATCGCCTTCTGGCGGGCAGCATGCTCAGCGGCAGCTGACTGCAGCATTGCGGTGAAAATTCTGTTTTCTATGTACACGGGGAGAAGAGCATCGAGAACATCGTCTGCCTCTGGTTCAAACTCATAGAGAGGGAACACGTCCTTGTCCCCCGGCTCCTCGACACCCTCGACCACCTCCAGTGGTAGCACTCTCACCACTTCAGGGGACTGCGTAACCAGCGACACAAAGCGGTTGTAGACGATGTGGATCTCATCTACGCCACCCTCTTCAGTCGGTTTCTCAAACAGCTCAATGAGGGTCTGAGCGATGTCTTTGGCGACTTCAAACTGGGGCTGGTCGGTGTTTCCCGTCCACGATTTCTCAACGGGACGCTGGCGGAAAGCAAAGTTCTGCACTGCTTTGCGCCCCACCACAAAATGGAGGACCTCTTTACCTTCGTCCTCGAGCCGGGTTCTCAGTTCACCGGCTTC
>JBJOIK010000006.1:0-13837 GCA_046047135.1 Actinomycetota bacterium | reverse complement strand
TCGGATCGAAGAAGAACTCGACGCCGCAGCTCGGTACGCGGGTGCCTCAGCGTTCCCCCGCTTTGCCTGAGGCCTGCGCGCCCTCGGTCACCGATAAGGCTCGCTGTCTACACTGATGCCGTGGCATCGGCAGGCAAGAAGCGCATCAAGCGGCGGGAGACATCCGCTGCTTCCGTGCTGCTCTCGATGCAGGCCTCCGGCTTTGTTGTCACAGCGCTCGTTCTCATTGTTGCGGGGGTCGTGATTCTGTCCCCTACCTTGCGGATACTTGCCGAACAGCGTCAAGAAATTGCGGCACTAGAGGATCAACTTCTGGAAAGCCAGCAGGATGTGCTCGCTCTGGAAGAGCAGCGCGAAAGGTGGAAGGACCCCGCGTTTGTTGAAACGCAGGCGCGTGAGCGCCTCTTGTTTGTGTACCCGGGGGATATCACCTATCTGGTTATCGATGATCTAGGACTTCTCGAAGAAGAAGACAGCCTGCCAATTTCCGAAGACATCGTGGTCCAGGGAGTGGATTGGAGGGAGTCTCTCCTGGCTTCCTATCTGGTGGCGGCCACTACCTCCAGGGGCGTGGAGAAGGAGGCAGAGCGTATAGGAGAGCCACTGCCTTCACCCGAGACGGAGTCCGCCCCATGAGTGTGGGCGAAGCCCCCACGTCAGCAGATATCGAGCGCGTGAGTGCTCAATTGGGGAGGCCCGCTAGGAACATCGTGGGTATTGCGGCGAGGTGCGCGTGTGGTGCGCCCGTGGTCGTTGTCACCAGTCCTCGCCTCGAGGATGGAACACCCTTCCCGACGCTGTACTACCTCACCCAACCAGCCGCCACACAGGCTGCCTCCAGGCTTGAAGCAGCCGGAAAAATGGCGGACTATCAAAAACGACTCCTCGAAGATTCCGACGCACGTGCCCTCTACCGGCGTGCCCACGACTCGTATATCTCCGCCAGGGACGAGCTTGGGTCGGTGGAAGAAATTGCCGGTATTTCTGCCGGGGGAATGCCAGAACGGGTGAAGTGCCTTCACTCACTCATGGCACATTCGCTCTCCGTGGGCCTGGGAATCAACCCGGTAGGCGACTGGGCGCTAGAAGATTCAGACTGGACCCCCGAGGTGTGTCAGTGCTAGCCCGAAAGAGACGACTGATTGTCGTCGCGGTCCTAGGACTGTTGGCGGGGGTGGTCGCGCTCCCGAGTTCGCTGGATACACAGCCCGCCTACGCCGACCAGGTGCGCGAGCGCCAGTACTGGCTTGCTGATTATGGAATCCAGCGGGCGTGGGACATCACGAGGGGCTCGGGTGTTCGGATAGCGATCATCGACACCGGAATCGATGCCACCCATCAAGACCTCCAAGGAGCTGTTGTCGGGGGTGCCGATTTCTCGGGTCTTGGTTCACCTGATGGGCTCACCCCTGTTGGTCCCGAGCGACGACACGGCACTATGGTCGCCTCGCTCGCAGCAGGGCGAGGAAACAATGCAACAGATGGTGTTATTGGCAGTGCACCTGACGCTCAGCTTCTCAGCCTCTCGATGAGTTTTGGGGGTGGCACCATTTCCCCGGACCAACAGGTCGCAAACGCCGTGCGATTCGCCGTCGATAACGGTGCTGACATTATTTCCCTCTCGCTCACGAGAAACACCAGAGATTGGCCGGAATCCTGGGATCGGGCCTTCAGTTATGCCGCGGCAAACGACGTGGTAGTCATTGCGGCCGCGGGAAATAGGGGAAGTGGGACGGTGGCAGTTGGTGCCCCCGCAACCATGCCGGGTGTTCTCACCGTGGGAGGCGTTGACCGGTCGGGCCAAGCGAGCGATAGCGCCTCTGCTCAAGGCATCACCATCGGTGTGATGGCACCCAGTGAAGAACTGGTCGGGGCCACTCCGGGTGGTGGATATGTAGCGTGGTCGGGGACCAGTGGCGCAACGCCAATCGTCGCAGGCATTGCTGCTCTCGTTCGGTCGGCCTATCCCTCGATGGATGCCGCAAACGTGATCAATCGAATACTGCAGACCGCGAACAGGGTTACCTCCACAGTCCCTGACCCCATCTACGGTTACGGGCTAGTCGATGCTTATGCCGCCGTCACCGCTGACGTTCCACTGGTAAGTGCTAACCCTCTCGGATCGATAGATGAATGGGTGATTGTGCATCGGGAGCAGGAAGGTGACCCCATCGTGGTGCCGCTCGGGCCACAGACCACGGACGACGCTGAATCCAGTAGCCTCCCGCCCAGGATTCCAGCGCGAGAAGAACTTCGCAGCAACCTCCTTCCCTACGCGGTGACATTTGGTTTTGCAACGGCGCTTGCCGCCGTGCTGGTTACCGGGGGAGTCTTGGTCCTGCTTCGCTCGCGAAGGCGATAGATTAGAGCAGGTCCTGTTTTGTCAACGTTTTTAGGTGCCTTGTGACTCGAATTGTGATTGTCGGTGGTGGTTACGCCGGCTTTTATACCGCGTGGAAGCTTCAAAAAGCTCTCCGCAGGGGTGAAGCAGAAGTGGTCGTTATCGACCCGCTTCCCTACATGACTTACCAGCCATTCCTGCCCGAAGTTGCCGCTGGTTCCATTGAAGCTCGCCACGCCATCGTGCCGCTTCGTCGGCATCTGGGTAAATGCCGCATCATTACAGCCCGTGTGACTGGGATTGATCACGCGGCGAAATCGGTCACGGTGACCGCAGAGGGTCAACCCAGCTTCACGCTCGACTACGACCACATTGTTATTACCGCGGGAGCGGTGTCACGAACATTTCCTATCCCCGGCGTTGCCGAGTGCGCGATTGGAATGAAGACAATCGAGGAGGCGGTCTCGGTTCGAGACCGCGTCATCGATAATCTCCACATTGCTGCGGATATGCCCCCTGGCCCGGCCAGGGATCGACTCTTGACGGTGGTTGTGGTCGGTGGAGGTTTTGCGGGAATCGAGGCGTTTGCTGAGCTTCGCAGCTTGGTCTCTGCCATGTTGAGAGAGTTCCCCTCGCTCACCATCGATGACACCCACTTCCACCTCATCGAAGCCATGGATCGCATCATGCCCGAGGTCTCCCTGAAGAGCGCCCAGTGGGTCATGAAGAACCTCGAGCAGCGTCAGGCTCACATCCACCTCAATACTCAGCTCACCAGCGCGGTGGATGGCAAGCTTGTGCTCTCCAACGGCATGGTGCTGGAGACGGACATCGTTATTTGGACCGCAGGTGTGAAAGCGCAATCGATGTTGGGCGGCACCGGTATTCCGCTCGACGATCGCGGTCGAATCTGTGCGAGAGCAGACCTTCGCGTAGAAGACGGAGACACCGTTCTCGAGGGGATGTGGACCGCCGGTGACGTGGCTCGGGTTCCTGACCTCAGCGGCGGAGGAGTCGGCGGGTACTGCGTTCCCAACGCCCAACACGCTGTCCGCCAGGGCAAGATTCTCGCCAAAAACATCGTTGCCGTCATCCGAGGAGAGGAACCCCGCAACTACGTTCACAAGAACCTGGGCGCTGTTGCAGGACTCGGGGTCGGTCACGGGGTTTTCCAGAGCGGCAACCTCGCCCTCACGGGCTTACTCGCCTGGTTTGCCCACCGCTTCTACCACGGGTTTGCCATCCCCACATGGGAGCGGAAAGTCCGAGTGTTCACCAACTGGCTGGTCCATTTCTTCTGGGGTCGAGACTTTTCAAGCGTCAGGAAAGTGCAACGACCGAGAGACTTCTTCGAGGAATTTGCGACCAGACCCCAGGACACTTCACAAAAGTCTGCTCGCCAGAAAGTGGGCGCTCGCTAGGATTGGGGCCACCGCCCCGGTAGCCCAATTGGCAGAGGCAGACGACTTAAAATCGTCCCAGTCAGGGTTCGAGTCCCTGCCGGGGCACCCTCACCAATTCCACAGACATCGCCCCTATCCTTGGCGCTATGGATGCATTAGTTGTCGTAGGGGTTGTCGTCGTAGTGGCGGCAATCGTCGGAATTTACCTGTGGAGCACCTACAACTCGTTGGTGACCCTCAACGTTCGCGTCGATGAGGCGTGGAGTGACATTACGGTCCAGCTCAAGCGCCGAGCTGACCTCATCCCGAACCTCATTGAGACAGTCAAGGGCTATGCCGCGCATGAAAAACAAGTCTTTGAGGACGTAACCAAGGCTCGCGCCGCCACGCTTAACGCCGGAGACCCAGCAGCTGCAGCTGAAGCGGAGAACATGATGCAGGCTGCGCTGAAGAGCATTTTCGCCGTCGCGGAAGCCTACCCACAGCTCCAAGCCAGTCAGAATTTCCTTCAACTCCAGGCCGAGCTGGTCGACACCGAGGACAAGATTCAAGCCTCTCGTCGCTTCTACAACGGGGGAGTCCGGGAGTTGAACACCAAGGTTCTCTTGTTCCCCAACACTCTGTTTGCCAAATCTCTTGGCTTTGGCCAGCGTGAGTTCTTTGATGTCGAGGATGCGGCCGCTATCGCCCAGGCTCCTCGCGTTCAGTTCTAGACCATCCAAGGGCTGAGATGTATCGGGCGATTGCGGCCAACAAGCGAAACACCTGGGTCATCATGGCCTTTTTTGTCGCGATCGTCGCGGCACTGGGTTATATCTTCGACCTGTATCTCTCCGGTGGTGGAACCGGTGTGGTGTTTTTCGGTGTTCTGATTGGCGCCCTCATTTATGTGGCCATTCAGTATTTCGCTGCAGGATCACAAGCGCTTGCCATGGCAGGGGCTAGGCAGATTCAGAAAGCCGACAATCCGAGGCTGTATCGCATCGTTGAGAATCTCGCCATCACGACTGGTTTGCCGATGCCGAAGGTATACCTCGTCGATGACCCAGCCCCGAATGCCTTTGCCACAGGTCGTGATCCCCAGCACGCAGCGGTAGCCGCGACCACCGGGCTCCTCGAGATCATGGATGACTCCGAGCTGGAAGGGGTTATGGCCCACGAAATTGCTCACGTCAAGAATTTCGATATCCGAGTCACCACCATCGTGTTCGGATTGGTCGTGGTGGTGGGAATCCTGGCCGACGTACTCGCAAGGATGGCCTTTTTTGGCGGCATGCGTCGTGATAACGGCGGTGGAAATCCTCTGGTTCTGGTTGTCGGAATTCTCGCCATGATTCTGGCCCCATTGCTGGCAGCCCTCATACAAGCCGCTATTTCGCGTCAGCGAGAATATTTGGCGGACGCGACAGGCGCTCTCACCACTCGCCACCCGGAGGCTTTAGCCAGTGCCCTGCAGAAATTAGGCGAATACGGCAGGCCCTTGAAGAAGCAGCAAGCCTCCATGGCCCATCTCTGGATGGCAGATCCGATTCAGCCTGGTGTCATTGACCGGATGTTCCAGACTCACCCTCCGATACGGGATCGAATCCAGCGTCTGTTAGAGAACAAGGCCCGGTTCTAGAGTCATGTCCCCGAGGGGGGACTTAGACTACAACCATGCTGACTCCGCGCAAGAGTGTTCGCACCCAGGCGCCCCGCGTCGTTATTCCACCAGGTCTAGAGCGGGCGACCCAGTGGTCGTGGCGCATTTTGTTGATTTCTGCTGCCATCGCGGTGGGCCTTTTCGTAATCGCACAGCTCAGCTTCCTCATTATTCCTTTGTTTGTTGCAGTGTTGCTGGCCGCCTTGGCGGCACCGGTGTCGATGGGGCTTAGGAAACTTCGATTCCCGAGATGGTTGGCCACCCTTACCACCATTGTCTTTTTCTTAGGCGTGATAGGGGGTCTCTTTTATCTCGTGGTGAACGAGTTGGTGAGAGGGTGGGCGTCGCTTCAGGGGAGGTCTGTCGTCGCCTACGAAGAGTTTGTTGTGTATCTGTTGGATTCACCGCTCCATGTAACGGAGGAGCAGCTCACCGAATGGGTGGGTGCTGCGATGGCGGAATTCAACATTGACTCCTCGTGGTTACTCAGCGGTGCACTCTCCGTCACAAGTTCAGTGGGCTCCTGGCTTGTGGGTGCAGGTATTGCCATCTTTGCGCTCATCTTCTTCATCCACGACGGCGCTCGCATTTGGGAATATGTGGTGTCGTGGTTCCCTCAGTTGGCCAGACCCGCCATTTTGGGGGCTTCTAGGGCGGGGTGGAACACCCTCATCGATTTTGTGAAAGTACAGATCCTGGTCGCTTTTGTCGATGCCCTTGGCATTGGCCTCGGCGCGTTTTTCCTCGGGTTGCCACTGGTGGTTCCGATTGCGGTGGCGGTATTTCTCGGGGCGTTTGTGCCGATTGTCGGTGGGACGGTCGCGGCGGCGTTGGCCATCTTGGTTGCGCTGGTCTATGAGGGGCCCCTCGCGGCACTCATCATGCTGATAATTGTTCTCGCTGTTCAACAATTGGAAGGTCAGGTACTGCAGCCACTCGTGATGGGTCCGGCGCTGCGGATTCATCCACTGGCCGTGGTGCTCTCCATCACCGCAGGAGGTTATTTGGCGGGAATTGCCGGTGTTCTTTTTGCCGTACCTGTCGTAGCGTTTACCAATGTGGCAATCAGATACCTTGCTGCTGGTGACTGGCGGGGAGACCCTGATGCGCTCCCCACACAAGAGAATTCGGTGGTCTGATGACGCTTCTGGATAACCAGACTGAAACAGCGTTGCCAGGTCCCACCCTGGCTGACTTTTTTGACGCCAAGAAGGTGTTGGAGGGTGTTGCTCAGACCACCCCGATGGAGTACTCCCGCTATCTCGAAGAACTACTCGGGGTGCCGGTCTATCTCAAGTGTGAAAACTTGCAGAGGACCGGCGCATACAAAATCCGAGGTGCCTACTACTGCATGTCCAAACTCACTGACGAGGAGAAAGCACGTGGTGTGGTGGCAGCAAGTGCAGGTAACCACGCTCAAGGGGTGGCTTTTGCGGCCAGGGAGCAGGGCATCAAGGCGACCATCTTCACCCCCGTGGGGGTGGCATTGCCTAAGCTGCAAGCCACCAAGGCTTACGGGGCTGATGTAGTACTCGGGGGCGAGAACATGCTCGAGCCCTTCCAGAAAGCACGTGAGTTTGCAGAAAAAACGGGAGCGGTTCGGATTCCACCGTTTGATCACCCCGACATCATCGCTGGCCAAGGAACGGTGGGGTTGGAAATTCTTGAGCAGCAACCCGATGTGAGAACCGTGATTGTTCCGATCGGTGGCGGTGGACTGATTGCGGGTGTGGCCAGTGCCATGAAGCAACAAGCCGCCACGCTCGGCCACACTATTCGGGTTATAGGGGTTCAAGCCGAAAACGCTGCTCCCTATCCACAATCCCTCAAGGAGGGTCACCCCATCGAAATTCAGGTGAAGCCGACCATCTCAGATGGAATCGCGGTGGGGAAGCCTGGGGCACTGAACTTCGACATCATCAAGGACACCGTTGACGAGGTTGTGACGGTCAGTGACGATGAAACTGCCAGAGCCATCCTGGTGTTACTGGAGCGCGCCAAAATGGTGGTGGAACCATCTGGTGCAGTGGGAGTGGCAGCCATTTTGGCCGGCAAAGTGAAAGCCGAAGGACCCACCGCCGTCATTCTGAGTGGCGGAAACATCGACCCGATGATTATGGAACGAGTTATCTCGAGGGGTTTGGCCAGCGCCGGACGTTACATGAAGATGCGCATTCCGTTGCCCGACCGCCCCGGTCAGCTTGCACAGACTTCGAAGATTGTGTCCGACCAAAATGCAAACGTGGTGGAAGTCCTGCACACCCGTCACGGCACCGGACTTCAAATCAGTCAGGTTGAACTAGAGCTCCACATCGAGACTCGCGGACCCGAACACGCGGAACAGGTGCTTCAAGCGCTGCGCGATGAGGGCTATGAACCCCGGACCGAGTTTTAGGGGACGAACGTTTCGACGTTGATAATTTCGACGGCGATTTCAGCCCCGCTCGGTGCGGTGTAGGTGCTGCTTTCGCCAATTTTGAGTCCCAGAATTGCCTGGCCCAGCGGGCTTTGTTCGGAATACACGTCCAGCTCTGTATCGCCGGCGAGCTCCCTGGACCCTAAGAGGAATTTCTCTTCATCGCCGTGGATGTGAGCGGTGACGACAGTCCCAGGCTCCACAACCCCAGAGCTGGCGGGGACCTCGCCGACTACTGCGTGCTTAAGCATGTCGGTGAGGGTACGAATTCGGCCCTCCATCTTTGCTTGCTCGTCTTTTGCAGCGTGGTATCCGCCGTTCTCCTTGAGGTCACCTTCTTCGCGGGCGACCTCAATGCGTTTGGAAATTTCAGCTCGCCCCACAGTGGTCAGCTGCTCCAATTCCAGAGCAAGCCGGTCATAGGCCTCTTGAGTGAGCCAGACCGTGTTTTCGGATTCGCCAGACATCTTTACTGCTCCTGAAATAAGACGAACCGGCCACCAAAGCCGGTTCGGGTTCCCCGGAAGGTTACGGCAACCAGCACTCGTAGAGCAAGCCGGTCACAGCAGTCTCGGAGGTTCGAAGCGTGGTGTCAAAAACCCTTGTCCAAGTCTCACTGGCAGGAAGCTCGACAATTCGCCAACCCACAATTCCAAAAGATGCATTGAGCGCCTGAACGGCGCAGGTGACCTCAGTCCCCGGAGCAGTGGTGACCTCATAGCTCACGATGACCTCGGTATCACTCAGCAGGGTGTGTCCGACATCCCGATACTGCAATTGGGAGGGTCTCTCGAGGACTCCACCCCAGATAAGCCATGCGCCTAACACCATCGCAAACACGGCGGCAGTAGCGATACCGATGGCTCGCTGGAGTGAGGCAGAACGGCGTGTTCTGCCATATCTTTCATCCAGCTTGGATGAGGTCTCGGTCATCTCTGGGTCTTCTCTCGATACGCTGGTCACAGAGTATCGAGCCTTGGTGAGAAGAATCGGGGAGCAAGTGTCATGATTGACCGCCTGTCTGGTCTTATTCCTGCGCAAGACCCCCTTATTCCAGCAATTGAGGTTGATCCCAACTCCGTGACGCCCGGAGTCATCGGCTTTGTCGTCACCTTCGCTGTCATGGTGGTCGTGATTCTGTTGGTGATGGACATGGTTCGCAGGGTTCGACGAGTTCGATACCGCGAAGAAATCGCCCAGAGGCTGGACGCGGAAGCTAGCCCACCAACGGAGGATTAATCGCCACCAGCAAGACCGCGGTCCAGTGTGACAGAAACGCTATGACTGTGAGGACATGAAAAATTTCATGGAAACCAAAGTGCTTCGGGTTCGGGTTTGGCCACTTAAGTCCATACACAATGGCACCTAGCGAGTAGGCGAGCCCACCGACGATCACCAAAATCATGGTCGCCAGGTTGGCTGCGAAGAGATCCTGGATATATAAAACCGCCGCCCATCCAAGCCCCAGATAGATCGGGACATAAAGCCATCTCGGAGCCCCAATCCAGAGCACCCGAAACCCGATCCCTAAGGCCGTGCCGGACCAGATCAGAGATAGCAGCAGGATTGCTTTGTCCTGGGGGAGCGCGAGCCAGGCAATCGGCGTGTAGGTCCCTGCAATGAGGAGAAAAATGTTCGCGTGGTCGAGGCGCTTGAGGACGACCTTGGTTCTGGGGCTCCAGTTGAAGCGGTGGTAGGTGCCAGAAATTCCAAACAGTAACCAGGAGGACACCGCAAAGATCGCGCTCGTTACACTCGCCGCCACACCCTCCGCGAGGACAATCAGCACAATGCCGGCTGCGATAGCCAGCGGCAGCGTTCCTAAATGGATCCACCCTCGCCAGGATGGCTTGAGCTCGAGCTTGTCATACTCGAGGGCTTCCTCCAGGAGGGGAACGTGCAGCGACTCGTCTTCGTGGTTGGCGTCGCTCATGGTCCCACTGTAGGGAGAAACCCTATGGTTTGCCCGGTCCTTTGTCGGCAGTCACCAATGGTCAAGGAAAGTACTACCGTTGTTCTGTGAAGTGGCTTCGATACCTCCTTGGTGAGGGTCTTCTCTATCGTCTCTATCGTCGCCGCATCCTCAAAGAAATTGAAGGTCTCACTAAGCCCAAGCATGTCGCCATGATTCTGGATGGCAACCGGCGATGGGCGAAACTTCGCGCACTCGAATCGAGCGCTCACGGTCATCGCGCTGGTGCTGACAAGATTCACGAGTTTCTGTCGTGGTGTGAAGAGCAGGGCATCGAAGTGGTCACGCTGTACCTGCTGTCCTCTGACAACCTCACGGGCAGAGACGCTGAGGAACTTAATGACCTGGCAGTCATTATCGAGAACTTGGCCGACCAGCTCTCACGGTTCTCCAATTGGCGGGTGAAGCATGTGGGGAATAAGGATGCTCTTCCTGCGCATCTTCAGGAGACTCTTGCGGGCGCTGCGGAGCGAACCTCCCGCAACTCAGGCCTGCACATCAATCTCGCCGTCGGATACGGCGGTCGCGAGGAGATCACCCAGGCTGTGGCACGGCTGGTTGAAGAACACAAAGAGTCGGGCGGAACCCTCGAGAATCTTCCGGAATCCATCAGTGTTCCGGCCATCGCCGAACACCTCTACACGCAGGGCCAACCAGACCCAGACCTGGTCATTCGAACTTCGGGAGAGCAGCGCTTGAGCGATTTCATGCTCTGGCAGAGCGCCCACTCTGAGTTTTATTTCGTCGAGGCACTTGGTCCAGACCTTCGAGAAATTGACTTCCTCCGTGCGCTTCGAGATTTCGGAACACGGGTTCGCCGATACGGGCACTAGGCCGCTTCAAAAGTTAACCTTCCAGCTCTAATTGAAGGCGTGTCATTGGGGGGTGCTGTGGGCTTGGTCCCTTAGTTTCTTCTCAACGGTTCTCAACTTGGCTAAGGAGCCTTCGTGGAAAAATCCGCAACCCCCACAACCTCACAAACCACAAGCAAGAAAAAGAAGACGGGGGAGCGGACATTCGTCCTAGACACCTCTGTGTTGCTATCAGACCCGAGAGCGATGTTTCGGTTCGCAGAGCACCAGGTGGTCTTGCCAGTTGTGGTCATTTCAGAATTAGAGAAGAAGCGCCACGACCCAGAGATTGGGTACTTCGCCAGGCAAGCCCTGCGAAACCTCGATGAACTCAGAACCAAGCACGAAAGGCTCGACTTTCCGATCTCGGTAGGCGAGGGTGGATCCCTCCGCGTGGAGCTGAATCACTCGAACCAGTCGGTTCTACCCAGTGGCCTTCAGTTGGGCGACAACGACTCAAGAATTTTGTCGGTAGCGCTGAACCTTGCCAACGAGGGTCTCTCCGTCACAGTCGTTTCGAAGGACCTTCCGATGCGGGTGAAAGCCGCCTCGATTGGGTTGGCTGCCGAGGAATATCGCGCGGAGCTAGCACCCGAGTCTGGGTGGACGGGTATCGCCGAAGTCGCCATGGGGGCCGACGAGATGGCCGAGCTCTATGACGCCGAAACCATCAAGTCAAAGACCGCTAAAGACCTTCCTGTGAATACGTCGCTGGTTATTTCCTCGGAGCGCGGTTCAGCCCTTGGTCGTGTCACCTCACCGGGGGTTATCTCTCTGGTTCGGGGAGACCGGGATCTTTTTGGACTCAACGGCAGGTCCGCCGAACAGCGCCTCGCCATCGATGTTCTTCTTGACCCCACTATCGGCATTGTGTCACTGGGTGGTCGAGCTGGAACGGGAAAGTCAGCTCTGGCACTGTGTGCGGGTCTGGAGGCCGTCCTGGAGCGCCAACAGCATCGGAAGATTATGGTGTTCAGGCCGCTCTATGCGGTCGGTGGGCAGGACCTGGGTTATCTCCCTGGTGATGCGGCAGAGAAGATGAATCCTTGGGCCGAAGCCACCTTTGACACGTTGAGCTCAGTTGTCTCACACAATGTTGTGGAAGAGATTATGGACCGTGGCCTGTTGGAAGTCCTTCCTCTCACCCACATTCGAGGTCGGTCACTCCACGATGCTTTTGTGATCGTGGACGAGGCTCAATCCTTGGAGCGCAACGTGTTGCTCACCATGCTCTCCAGGATTGGTCAGAATTCGAGAGTGGTGCTCACTCATGATGTGGCGCAGCGCGACAACTTACGGGTGGGACGCCATGATGGTGTCGCCAGCGTGATTGAAGCCTTGAAGGGCCAGTCCCTGTTTGCTCACCTGACTCTCATGCGCTCCGAGAGAAGCGCAATTGCAGCGCTTGTGACGGACCTGCTGGAAGAAGGAAACCAGGTCGCCTAAAGACCCGGTGCTGTCATCTTCAGCACATCGAGCGCGGCATCGAGGTCTTTCTCCGAGATTTCACCGCGCTCCACAAAACCGAGCTCAATAACGGCTTCTCGAACAGTCTTTTTGTGTTCCACTGAGTACTTGGCAACCTTCGCCGCCGCTTCATACCCGATAACGCGGTTCAAGGGAGTCACGATAGAGGGTGAAGATTCTGCCAATGCCCTCGCGTGCTCCTCGTTGGCTTCCAAACCGACGATGGTCTTGTCGGCCAGCACGCGAACGGAATTGGCGAGCAATCTAATCGATTCCAAGAGCGATGTGCCCATCACCGGGATGGCGACGTTGAGTTCGAAGTTTCCGGAAGCTCCCGCCCACGCGACAGTGTGGTCGTTGCCGATAACCCTCGCACACACCATCAGAACGGCTTCTGGCACGACGGGGTTTACTTTGCCCGGCATGATGGAACTTCCTGGTTGAAGATCGGGGATGTGCAGTTCACCTAGACCCGCATTAGGGCCAGAACCCATCCATCTAATGTCATTGCAGATTTTCGTCAAGGACACGGCAATCACTCGCAGCGCTCCGGATGCCTCGACCAGGCCATCCCTGGCTCCCTGCGCTTCGAAATGGTCTTCCGCTTCGGTGATGGGAAGAGACGTTGCTCTGGCTAGCTCTGCAATCACTTTCTCGGAGAATCCGAGCGGTGTGTTGATGCCGGTTCCGGTTGCGGTGCCTCCGAGGGGCACTTCTGCCACACGAGGAATTGCGGACTCAACCCTGGCGATTCCCAATCGAATCTGCCTGGCATAGCCGGCAAATTCCTGGCCCAGCGTGACGGGGGTTGCATCCATCAGGTGTGTGCGACCAGCTTTGACAGTGTCTTTCCATGCCTCCGCCTTAGATTCCACAGCCCCGGCCAGGTGCTTCAAAGCGGGAATAAGGGTGGTGATGAGTGCTTCCGTGACCGCCACATGAACCGAGGTGGGGAATACGTCGTTGGATGACTGAGAAGCGTTCACGTGGTCATTGGGATGGACGTCGAGTCCTGACTGGGTGCTCGCCAGTGTGGCGAGCACCTCATTCATGTTCATGTTTGAGGAAGTTCCAGAACCAGTTTGGTAGGTATCAACCGGAAAATGTTCATGGTGTTTGCCGGCGATAATGTCTTCCGCAGCGGCGACAATCGCGTCTGCTACAGCACCATCGACGATTCCGAGCTCTTTGTTCACCAGTGCTGCCGCCCGCTTGATGTGAGCCAGAGCGATTATCTGGGCGGCCTCTAGGCCTCGCCCCGAAATAGGAAAGTTCTCCACTGCGCGCTGAGTTTGAGCTCGGTAGAGAGCGTGTAGGGGAACCCGGACCTCGCCCATGGTGTCATGTTCGATACGAAACTCAGGAGAGTCGCTCATTACATCCGTCCTCATGTGCTCATCCGTCTACAGCCCCAATCACCACGGTCGGGCTCACGCGACCTTCGGTGAGAGTGTAATTCGCTCCTACAATCGCCAGCTTACCGGCAGCGACCGCATCACTGATGAGCTCACTGGAAGCCAAGAGTTCAGCAACCGTGTCCTTCAGATGCTCCGTGCCCACTGCCTCAGCATCGGAGAGTTCACCAACCTTCAAGCCCCTCGCGAGTCTGACACGCTCAACGGCAGGTGCGATGGCGTGAACGATGGCACCGATATGGGGAGGGAGAGGGGTGGCATCAGCCCTGGTTTGAGCCAACGCTGCCCCTACCGCGCCGCAGTTGTCATGCGAGAGCACCACGATGAGGG
>JBJOIK010000005.1:0-14083 GCA_046047135.1 Actinomycetota bacterium | reverse complement strand
TTTGACACTGGGGGCAGAAGTACAGCTTACGAGTGGCCATGAGAGCCATCTGGATGTGGGCGCCGCACACCCTGCACGGCAAACCCTCCCTTTTGTAAACGAAGTATCGCTCCCTCGCGACGCGTAAGGCCCGAGCTCGACCCTTCGCATCGAGATCGTTGCGGGTCATCATGACTCCCGTCTTCACCCCATCCGCCAGAAGGCCTGACCAGTCCCTCCATATCTCCACGAGCACGTCCGAGGGCAGACTGGAGGCAGGCTGATAGGGATCAAGCTTGTGCCGAAACAAGATCTCTGCCCGATACACATTGCCAATTCCGCTGACCACCGCTTGATCCATTAACACCACCCCGATCGGACGCGTGGTGCCGAGGGTTCTGCGAACAAACTCGCGCTGTCCCCGAACACCCCGGTCCACCTGTGGGTCAGGCCCGAGCTTTTCCGCGACCGCTGCGGCTTCACCCGCGGTGAGAACCTCGCACGCAGTCGGGCCCCTCAAATCAGCTACGACCTCAGAAGTCTCCAGACGCAAACGCACCGCCCCCCTCGGCGCCGGAGGAAAGGGTTCGTCTGCGTCAAACCACTCTTCCCTCTCCCCGACACGACGCCTCGATGCCCTCGGAGCACCCAACGACAGCGTCTGGGCCGATCCAGCTCGAACACTGTCGCCCTCAAGTGTCATCACGTCCCACGCGCCATAAATCCCGAGGTGAACACGCACAATCCGCTCCGCTTCAAAACGCAAGAAGAGCTGTTTACCTTTCGCTTCAGCGTGCTCCAATTCCAACCCTGAAATCAGCGCAGCACCTTCTCGAAATCTCCCTTGCGGGGAAGAGGCGAGAAGTGTGTGCCCGACTAGAACTTCCCGAAACAGAGCGGCAACGCGGTGAACGGTATGACCTTCAGGCACGAGTAAACCTAGGCGTCGAGTTCGAAACCAGGAATCGAACCTGTCTGTTCAAATTGACCAATTTGCTCGATTCTTCGCACATGCCTCTCATCGCCTGGAAACGGAGTACGGATAAAGGTGTCGATAAACAGCAAGGCCTCATCAATGCTGTGTTGGCGAGCCCCTATCGCGCAGACGTTGGCGTTGTTGTGTTCCCTCGCCAGGACAGCGGTGTCGACATTCCAGACCAGGGCGGCCCGGATGCCTCGAACTTTGTTCGCAGCAATTTGTTCGCCATTTCCCGAGCCCCCGAACACCACACCCAGCGCCTCAACTCCGGCCTCAAGGTCTCGTGCAACCGCTTTCGCCGCTCGGATACAGAAGCTTGGGTAATCATCCAGCGGATCAAATGTCTGGGGACCATGGTCGAGAACCTGGTGTCCTTCTCTTTCCAAATGTTCTGCGAGCTCTCTGCTGAACTCCAGCCCCGCGTGATCGGTGGCGATGTGAATGCGCATGGGCTCAGTCTATAAAGCGAGTTAGAGCCACAAATCGATTACTTTTTAGTTTGGGGCTATGCGAGGGGCTGATTTTTGCCCTATTCTTGGGGAGTCCTGTGGCAAGGAGCCTGGTGTGAGCATTCCCGATTTTCGTCGTGCAGTACGTGGGTACGACACCGATGACGTCGAGCGTTTCGTTCGCGAGCTTTCCGACCGTCTCGAGCGCCTGGAAAATGAGCGCGCGGAAAATGCCCGCACCATCCAACGCCTCACTCGTGATGTGCAGGATGCCAATGAGCGTGCCTCCCGAGCGAAGCCGAGCTTCGCGGAGCTCGGAACCGCCTTTGAGGAAACCCTTCGTCTTGCCGAAGAGCAGTCCCGCAAGATTACAGAAGAGGCTGCTGCGGAAGCCGCCGAAGTTTTAGGAAATGCCAGAAGCGAGGCAACTCGCGTTCGCGAGACAGCCGCAAAAGAGTCGCGCAAAATTCTCTCGGATTCCCAACGTGCAGCCGAAGATTTGCGCCTCGAAAGCGAGCGTGAGGCTGCTCAGTTGCGCCAGCAGGCAGCCGACGAAATCGCGAAGGCCACCAACACCAGAACGCGCGCGGAGCGGGCAGCAGCCACCATGATTAGCCAGGCTGAGAAACAGGTCTCAGAAATCAAAGCTGAAGCATCTCGTCAGGTTGAGCAGGTCAAGCGCGAAGCCTCCGAACTCCTGCACACCGCGCAGGAGCGCGCCGTTGCCACCGACGCGAGCATTCGCCAGCAAATCGACGAGGCGGAGCGTGCCCGAGCAGCTATTCACGAAGAAGCAGACACGTACGCCCAGAAGGCATACCAGCAAGCAGACGAGCACGTTCAAACCGCTGCAAAGCGCGCCCAAGATTTGGGTCAAGAAGCCGACCAGGTTCTCGAAGCCGCCCAACGCAGAGCCGACGAGCTCACCAAAGAAGCACGGTCCTATGCTGAGCGGATGATTTCCGAAACGGTACAACGCTCGAGGGCTATCGCGAGAGACACTGAAGAATTGGTCAACACCATGCTCTCGGACACGGAAAGCCAGCTTTCGGACGTTCGGCGGCAACAGTCATACCTCAACGATTACTTGCAACGAATGCGTCAAGCCGCGACGGAGGTCGATATGGAAATCACCAATATTCAGCCTCCTAAATTAACCGCTGAGAGCCGACTGCTCACCGGGGGCGGATCCGCTGAAGAGCCGATGCCCGAGGCGATGCCGGTTCGAGTCGAGGCAGAACGCGACTCCCAGTAATACGGTCGCTGCCGCCCTGCACTGCTTTAGGGTAGGAATCTGTTGGCGTCTTTGGCGCCAGAGAAAGTGGAACCCCGAGGAGTTGCAGTGCCAGGCGAGAACCTGACAAAAGTAGAAGCGCTCACCCGATCGAGCATCGTCACAGTCAAGAACTACGCCATCGACATCGACCTCCGTGAGGTCGCGACATCACCGACATTCCGCAGCACCACCACACTTGAATTCCTCGCTCACAAAGGTGAGTCGACCTTCATTGATGCCATCGCGAGCGAGGTTCACCGAGTGTGCCTCAACGGTGTTGAGCTCGATCCCCATCAGGTTTTCGCCGATTCCAGGATTGCCCTGCCCTCTGTGGAGGCTCACAACACTCTCATCGTTGAAGCAGATTTTTCTTACACCAACACTGGGGAGGGTTTGCATCGATTTGTCGACCCGGTTGATGGCGAGGTGTATCTGTACACCCAGTTTGAGGTTCCCGATTCGAGACGGGTTTTTGCGGTTTTTGAACAACCCGATATGAAGGCAACTTTCCAGTTCACAATCCATGCACCCGCACACTGGCAGGTGGTAAGCAATCAGCCAACCCCGGAGCCAGAGGCCACTGAAGGTGGGGCCACATGGCGGTTTACCGAAACTCCCCGTATTTCCTCCTACATCACGGCCCTCATCGCTGGCCCCTACCAGGTGGTGCGGGATGAGCTCGTGAGCTCGAGTGGCAGGACCATTCCTTTGGGAGTCTTCGCCCGCACTTCCCTCTTCGAGTTTCTCGATGCGGACTACATCATCGACATCACGAAGAAAGGCTTCGCATACTTCGAAGCGAAATTTGGGGTTGCGTATCCGTTTGAAAAATATGACCAGCTCTTCGTGCCCGAATTCAATGCGGGGGCCATGGAGAACGCAGGTGCTGTGACCTTCACCGAGTCGTATGTTTTCCGGTCTCAGGTTTCCGATGCCGTTCGAGAGCGACGAGTTGTCACCATCCTCCACGAGCTAGCGCATATGTGGTTTGGCGATTTGGTGACCATGCGCTGGTGGAATGATCTGTGGCTGAATGAGTCATTCGCGGAGTGGGCATCGACAATCGCGACTGCGGAGGCCACCGAATGGAGCGAAGCGTGGACTACGTTCCAGGCGATGGAGAAGTCATGGGCCTATCGCCAAGACCAGCTGCCCTCCACACACCCCATCGTCGCCACCATTCGAGACATCGAAGATGTCCAAGTGAATTTCGATGGAATCACCTACGCCAAGGGTGGCTCAGTTCTCAAACAGCTGGTGGCGTGGGTAGGGGAAGAGGCCTTTTTCGCAGGCGTTCACAACTACTTCATGAAACACCAGTGGTCGAACGCAACACTCGCGGATCTTCTCGAGGAACTCGAAGATGCTTCAGGGCGAAACCTCAGTGCGTGGAGTTCACTGTGGCTGGAAACTGCAGGAGTCAACACTCTGGTCCCCGAGGTGAGTGTCGATGGCAACTCCATGATCACTCAAATGGATATCGTGCAAAGCGCCCCGGCGGATTGGCCCACCCTCCGACCGCACAGGCTGGCCGTCGGGTTCTACTCGGAGGATTCCTCCGGTGAACTAGTGAGAGTGTGGCGCGGTGAGCTTGACATTGATGGAGAGCGCACCAGTGTCGCAGAAGCTCTCGGAATGAAGCGACCCGATCTGATTCTCATCAACGATGACGATCTTGCCTACGCCAAAATTCGCTTAGATAGCCACTCACGCGCAACCGCGATTACCAAGCTCTCTCAGATTCGCAATCCCCTCGCAAGAGCACTGGTGTGGGGAAGCCTCTGGGACTCCACCCGGGATGCAGAGATTCCGCCTTCTGAATTTGTGGAATTGGTGTTGGGCAATATTGGTCAGGAAACAGAGAGCACGACAGTTCGAACCGCTCTCGGGCAACTATCCCTGGTCGTGAGGAATTATGTTGCGCCTGAACGCAGAAAGAGCGCTCTCGAAGACGCTGCCGACAGGATATGGGCTCTAGCAAACGCTGCTGAAGCAGGAAGTGATAGTCAATTCCAGTTGGTGAAAGCTTTCGCCTCCCTCGCCTCTACGGCAGAGCACGCTAGAACACTCAGTGCGCTCAGGGATAACACTCTTTCCCTGGACGGTCTCACGATTGACACCGATTTGTCCTGGGAGCTCCTGGCGGGACTAGCCCTCGCAGGCGCAGCCACAAGCGCAGATATCGACCAAGCCCTCGAAGCAGACAACACATCCAACGGTCAGCAAGCGGCGGCCAGAGCGCGAGCGCTCCTGCCCACCCTCGCCGATAAGCAAGCTGTTTTCGATCAACTGGTGGGCTCTGATGAGACTCCCAACGCGATTGTCAGGGCTTTGACTCTCGGTTTTGACGTTGCTAACGATCCCAGCGTGATGGAACCCTTTATCGAGCGCTACTTCAGCGTTATCGAAGCGCTGTGGGCAACAAGAACCTACAAAATTGCTGAATACCTCGCGGAGGGACTATACCCAGGTTCCGTGGTCTCTGAAGAACTTGTCACAGCGACTAAGTCGTGGCTGGCGAAGGATGGATTACCTCCGGCTCTGCGCCGAATAGTAGAAGAGAACCTCGCTGGAGTTGAGCGCGCACTCAGAGTGCAAGCGAAAGATAGAGAAACTCCCTCTTTGTGACCGGGGCGTAGCATGGGGTTATGGAGATAGCAGACCTCTGGGGCACCATCACCGAAGCCTTTGACACATACGGGGTCATCCTTCGGATTGCTGGGCTACTTATTGCGGGGGTTATCGGGAGTGTGGTGGCTCGCATCCTGATTAGTCGAATCGTCAATCAGGTGGTCCGGGGGGTGAAGCGAGCTCACAACGTCGATGACACCAGGGAGCTCACCTCGAGTCCGCTCTCGGCCATGCGCTCAGTGCAAAGAACGCGCACACTCGGCTCCGTGCTCAACAACACCGCAACGTGGGTGATTGTGATCGTGGTGGGAATTTTGATTCTCACCGAGCTTGGATTTTCCGTAACTGCTCTCGTGGCCAGTGCCGGCATTCTGGGGGCCGCGCTCGGCTTTGGTGCCCAATCCATCATCAAGGACGTGCTCAACGGTATGTTCATGGTTTTCGAGGACCAGTTGGGTGTGGGAGATGTTGTTGACCTCGGCATCGCCGAGGGAGTTGTCGAGCGTGTGGGAATTCGAATCACTGAAATTCGCGATGTCAACGGCACCCTCTGGTTTGTAAGAAACGGCGAAATCCTTCGGGTCGGTAACAAGACGCAGGATTGGTCACGAGTCATTCTTGATCTTCCGGTTCCCTACAACTCCGACATTGACGACATTCAGAATTTGCTCTTGAACTCAGCCAAGAAATTTGCGGCCAGTTCCGAATGGAAACGCAAAATCATGGAAGAGCCCGAGGTGTGGGGCGTCCAGTCCTTGAGTGCTGAGGCCGTAACTCTCCGAATTGTCGTCAAGGTCAGAGCCGGCGAACAATGGGCCGCTGAACGAGCCTTGTACAGGGTCCTGAAGGATGCGCTCGACCAGAGAAAGGTGGATATTCCGCCTCTCAACCGGATGGTGGTAGACGGTATGGAGGGCCCCCGCTCTGGCAGCAGACGAGGGGATGTGAGCGTCAGTAAGGTTCAGGAGCCCAGACCTGACGAGCCGACCTCCCCAGATGCTTGATTCTTCCTCAAGCCTGTATTCGAGGATTGGGGGCTCCGAGACTTTCCACCGACTCGTCAGCTCCTTCTATGAGGGCATCAAATCCGATGAAGTGCTCTTGCCGATGTACCCAGAGGACGACCTGGACGGTGCGATCTGGCGTCTCTCTTCGTTTTTGCAGCAATACTTCGGTGGCCCACACACTTATTCCGAGCAGAGGGGACATCCTCGTCTCCGAATGAGGCATTCGCCGTTCAAGGTGAACCCTGAGGCCAAGGAGCGTTGGTTAAGACACATGAGAAAGGCCGTAGATTCTCTCGAACTCTCTCCACTGGATGACGATGAGTTATGGGACTACCTTGAGCGAGCAGCGCTCTCCATGGTCAACACCTTTCAGGACTAATCCTCATCCGAACCGAAATCGTGTCCTCCAGGGAACCGGACAAGCACATAGCCCGCTTTTGCGGACAATCGAAGCCAGTTGTCCACGGTATGAACGGACAGATTGTTATCGCTCAGGAAACCCAGCGCATCAGCAGCAAAGGCTGCACCCGCTGGGATTTTCTTGTTGTGTGAAATAGGGGCTCCCCAAATCTCGGCTCGAACTTTTTGAAGTACGGACTCACCTATCGCTTCGGGAACAGAATCTGCAACTCTCGCGATGCCTTCCGCCGCCGCCAAGGAAAGGACAGATGCTGACACGCCAAGTCGCCGGCGCCACCCTTCCTTCGGCGGGGTGATGGCAGACCAGGACAGGGACGCGACCTCTCCCGGTGTGCCGACCTCACGCTCTCCCCTGTCGATAGCTCCTTTGAGCCGGTTGACCGTGGCGTCTATCGGGACCACGACATCCCAATCGTCGCTGGCCTCGAGTGAAAACACTCTGAGCCCCAGCACAGTGGGGGTCTTGTCGAGCAATCCGCGGGGAACAAGAATTCCGACATAGACCTGGAGAACTCCCTCAGAAGCGATAAGACGTGCGGAACCATTGTTGACCCGCGCAGCGCGTTCCAAGAAGGTAACGAGATCGTTGAGGGCTTGCGGCGAGGAGAGGGTGAAGGAATGTCCCATGGTGTTCTCTAAACTACATCCGATGACACCTCCGCACCCTGACACACCGCACCCATCACCAGTTCAGAGCATGTTGAATGCCCTGACACTCTCGAGCACATCCGCAAGGACCCGTGAGGACATTTTCACAGCGCCCAGTCAATGGCAACCCCATGGCCGAGTATTTGGCGGGCAAGTCATGGCACAAGCCGTTCTGGCAGGCATGCACACCATCGATCCCGACCGAGTTATTCACTCCGTGCACAGCTACTTCCTCCGGCCAGGGGATATAGCGGAGGAAATAACCTTTTCCGTTGACCGGATTCATGATGGCCGCTCGTTCTCCACAAGGCGAGTGCAGGCGTACCAAAAAGGTCAGCCGATTTTCTCGATGATTGCCTCTTTCCAGGACGAAGACCCAGGTTTGGACCACCAGGCTTCAATGCCAGAAGGAATACCCCAGCCAGAAGAACTGCCCAGTGCCGCAGAAGTGTTGCACGGAATCAATCACCCGGCTGCTGATGTGTGGGCAAAGACTCGAGCTTTTGACCTTCGCCACTTCCCTTCTTCGGTCTACGCGAGCGTAGAGGGCGAACCTGTCCCCCACCAAGCAGTGTGGATGAAGGCTTTAGAGCAACTGCCCGACGACCTCAACCTGCATCGCGCGGCTCTGGCATATGCCAGCGACTTCAGCATTTTGGAGCCCGTCATGCGCGCTCACGGCGTGAGCTGGGCAACCCCCGGACTCAAAATGGCCAGCCTGGACCACGCTATGTGGTGGCATCGATTCCATCGAGCGGACGAGTGGTTCCTGTATGTGCAGGAATCGCCGTCGGCCAAAGGCGGTCGAGGGCTCGCGCTCGGTCGGATTTTCTCTCGAGAGGGAATTCTCGTTGCCTCTGTCGCTCAAGAGGGAATGATTCGAGTTCCCTCGTAGGGCTTCTTACGTCTGAGGCTGCTCCTGTAATGGCTTGGTCACGGGGCTCAGAATCGCCGAGAGAATCATCAGGGCCAAAGGAATCGAGAAGGCTACGTAAATTCCCGCTACCTCACCCAGGCTCCCCAAAGCTGGGCCGACCGTGATGCTGGAGATGTAGACGACAGTGATGATCATGTTGATTCGATAAGGGGCCTTGGTGGGTTCATCGCTCATCGAGGCAACCGCCATCGGGAATCCCATCGCCATTCCCAGCCCCCACAGCACCAAGCCAACAAACGGCAGCGCCACGATTTCAACCAGCATGAAAATGAGAATGCCCAGTGACGTGATCACGGTGGAGAGCAAGACCGTGCGGTAGCGACCTATGGCTTCAACCAGGAAACCACCGGCAATGCGACCAACCGTGATGACGATCCAGAAAATCCCAAAAGCAAAGGCTGCTGCAGAACCAGAAAAGCCTGAAATCGTCAAGGCGATGGGAACCCAGGTTCCAGCAGATATCTCCGCCATGATGAAAGAGAAGCCGATGATGGCGATGAGTAGTGTTCTTTTTTCCTTCCACACTGCGAGGGACAACCGGCTCTCGTGACCGCGAGGGGCTCGCATGGGTGTGTCCCGTGTCGGGAATTGCAATGAGGCCCAGACCGAGACAACGGCAACGATACCTGCGACGATGAGGTAGTTGGGCGTAAGGCTCCAGCCCGCGTCTATCGCAAAAGAGGCCCCCGCTGCACCCAGCAGCATCCCCACTCCCCAGGCGCCATGAATGGCAGGAAACAAGCTTTTCTTTGATTCTCGATCGACCGCTGTTCCCTCAAAATTACCGAGGAAGTCCGCTATAGCCATGGGCAAACCCATGGCAAATAGCGCAAGCGATGAAAGGAGGAGATTGCCTTGCACCAGGGAAAATCCCAGTGTTGCGAGTGCCGCAGCTACGACGAGGAAAATAGCGCTGCCGACAATTTTTGACCCAAACCGGACAGTCAGCGTATTAGCAAAGAGGATTCCGGCAAGTCCGCCCAGCGGAAACAACATCACAAAAAGTCCCATCTGAGCCGTGTTGAGGCTGAGCGCCTGTTGAACCTCGGGGCCCCGAGAAAACCATGTGGAAAACAACAGAGCACGGGTGAAGAAAATCCCTGCTGCGGCGAGAAACCACAGCACAATTCTTGGCCTCGCCATGGGGCTTGTCGCGGTGGCAGGGGTCCTAGTCTCGAGTGAGTTTTCGATAAGTCGAACGGTGAGGCGCAGCAGCATCTGGACCCAGCCGCTCAATCTTGTTTGCCTCGTATGCTTCGAAGTTGCCTTCAAACCAATACCAGTTGGCGGGGTCACTCTCCGTGCCCTCGTAGGCGAGGATGTGGGTTGCTATCCGGTCGAGGAACCAACGATCGTGGGTGATGACCACCGCACAACCGGGAAACTCGAGCAGAGCATTTTCGAGACTGGAAAGGGTTTCTACATCCAGATCGTTGGTTGGCTCATCCAAAAGAAGAAGATTTCCGCCCTGCTTGAGCGTGAGGGCAAGATTCAATCTGTTGCGCTCACCTCCAGAGAGCACTCCGGCCTTTTTCTGTTGGTCAGGTCCCTTGAAGCCAAAACCAGAGACGTAAGCCCGAGAGGGGATTTCAACATTTCCGACCTGGATTACGTCCAGGCCATCAGATACAACCTCCCACAGGGTCTTTGTGGGGTCGATGCCTCCCCGATCCTGGTCAACATAGGACAGCTTCACGCTCTCGCCCACTGTCAAAGTTCCGCCATCCAGTGGCTCGAGTCCCACAATGGTCTTGAACAGCGTGGACTTACCAACACCGTTGGGGCCAATAATCCCGACAATCCCATTTCGAGGTAACGAGAAACTGAGGTGATCGATGAGGACTCGCTCGCCGAAGCCTTTCCTGATGTCCTTTGCTTCTAAGACCATCGAACCCAAACGTGGCCCGGGTGGAATTTGAATTTCTTCAAAGTCGAGTTTCCTGGTGCGTTCTGCTTCCGCGGCCATTTCTTCGTAGCGAGCAAGGCGAGCCTTTGATTTTGCTTGCCGGCCTTTCGCGTTAGACCGAACCCACTCGAGTTCGTCTGCGAGACGCTTGGCTAATTTCTGATCCTTCTTGCCTTGAATTTGAAGACGTTCCGCCTTCTTCTCCAAATATGTCGAGTAGTTGCCTTCATAGGGGTAGAGGCGACCACGATCAACCTCCGCAATCCACTGGGCGACATGGTCGAGAAAGTAACGGTCGTGAGTAATGGCGATGACTGCGCCCGGATATTTGGATAGGTGCTGCTCCAGCCACAACACGCTCTCCGCGTCGAGGTGGTTAGTTGGCTCGTCGAGGAGGAGTAGGTCTGGCTTTTCCAACAACAACTTGCACAAAGCGACTCGACGCTTTTCGCCCCCCGAGAGGTGGGTAATGGAGGCATCAGAGGGTGGACAACGAAGCGCATCCATCGCCTGTTCAAGCTGCGAGTCAAGATCCCACGCATCGGCAGCATCGATTGCTTCCTGCAGCGTCCCCATCTCTGCAAGGAGGGCGTCAAAGTCCGCGTCAGGATCGGCCATTGCGGCCGAAATTTCATTGAAGCGAACGATTTTGTCGTGAATCTCCCGGACACCATCTCGAACATTTTCGAGAACGGACTTCGATTCATCGAGCTCTGGTTCTTGCATCAAGATTCCAACGCTGTAACCGGGGGTCAGGACGGCGTCGCCGTTGGAAGGCGTGTCGAGGCCTGCCATGATTTTCAGAATCGTCGACTTGCCGGCACCGTTGGGACCCACCATGCCGATCTTCGCCCCGGGGAAGAAAGACATGGTGACGTCGTCCAAAATAACTTTGTCACCCACAGCTTTGCGAGCGCGGACCATTGTGTAAATGAACTCAGCCATAGCTTCCTAGTCTAGGGACTCTGGCTTCCGGGGGCTGT
This sequence comes from Actinomycetota bacterium, assembly GCA_046047135.1. GTDB lineage: Bacteria > Actinomycetota > Actinomycetes > Actinomycetales > Microbacteriaceae > Pontimonas. The sequence goes on along the minus strand of JBJOIK010000005.1, from coordinate 2,868 downwards.
CCTCTTAGAGCACCTCCTCTTCCTCTTCACCAGGTTTTTCCTCCACGGTGGTCCGCCCAATCCTCAGGTAATCGGTAACTCCCCACTGCAAATCGTGACCGAGGCTCTCCGCCTCGACCTCCACACTGGTGCCCGATTTTTCATCAGTAGACCAGTCTTTGACTTTGAGGCGACCCATCGTCAGAATCCGATCTCCTTTATGGAGTGACTGGGACGCATTGATGGCCAGTTCGCGGAAAGCGGTCACGGTATACCAGTTGGTTTCTCCGTCGCTCCAGGAATTCGAATCCTTATCGAATCGGCGCTGTTGCGAAGCCAGACGAAAACTGGTGATGGCGAGCCCTTCCGACGTCACAATGTGACGAGGTGTTGTTGCAATCAGGCCCGTAAGCGTGACGTTGTCAGACATAGTTTTTCCTTTCTGTAGCAGGCCTAGAGGGACATGCCCGTGCCTGCTTCCCGGGCATGCCCCAACTGTGCAGGGATAGGCGCCACAGAAAAGAGACCTGGCGCAAAGAGTGAAGTAGCCCTTCGCGTCGGGGCTTGTGGACAAGCCTGGATTAGGTGAGGTACTCGCTAAAGCTAGCCCGCACTTTGGAAACCTTCGGAACTGCAACAGCGAGGCAGTATCCCTGGGATGGGTTCTTCGCGAAGAAATCTTGGTGATAATCCTCAGCATCGAAGTACTTGCCTAACGGGACGATCTCCGTCACGACGCTTCCGCCCCACATTTCCGAGGCTCGATCCCTAGCGGCTTCGAATAGCGCCTTCTCTTCTTCGTCTCTGTAGAACATGGCGGAACGATACTGAGTCCCCACATCATTACCTTGGCGATTGAGTTGACGGGGGTCATGCATCGTGAAGAACGCATCCAAAATGACATCCGAGGGAATGACCGAAGGGTCAAACGTGACGGCGACGGCTTCAGCGTGACCAGTTCTCCCTGTGCAGACTTGTTCATACGAGGGATTATCGAAGGTGCCGCCGGTATACCCTGACACCACGGAGGTCACGCCTCGAAGAACCCGATAGGCGGCATCAAGACACCAGAAACAGCCCCCGGCGAGCACATAGGTTCTCATGGACATAAGAGTAGAGAACCCTCCTGAAAACACGCTTATCGACCCCCGCCGTGTAGCCGAGAAACAAGAACCCAGGCCCTACGCTTGTGGTGTGCTTCAGACTTCCCACGAACTCTCCTGTCCTGCGGCCCGGTAATGGGCTACATCTACGCTCTCCTGGCGGCATTCCTTTTTGGCGCGAACGGCTCCGTCAGCAAGGTCATCATCGAGACAGGCTTTAGCGCCATACAACTAACACAGATGAGAGTACTTGGGGCTGCCGTAATCTCGGGTTTGGTGTTGTTAGTGCTGGATCGGAAATCTTTCCGACTACCGCCCAAACAGTGGCCTGTCATCGTGTTACTGGGAGTCGTCGGAGTGGGTTTACTCCAGGCAACCTATGCGTTTGCCATCGAACTGCTCCCCGTTGGAATCGCGCTGCTCTTGGAGTACCTCGCGGTTTTGCTCGTTGCACTGGTTGCCTTTTTCATATTCAAGGAGAAAGTGCACCTTCGGCTCTGGATGGCGATTGGCCTGGTCATTATCGGGCTCGTGGTCGTCGCTGAAATATGGGCTTCCACTCTGAACCCACTGGGTGTGATGTGGGGATTACTGGCGGCCATCACCCTTGCCACCTACTTTCTTGTCGGTGAGCGAGGCTTGAAGAAAATTTCGCCCCTTGCGTTGTCGTTTTGGACAATGAGCATCGCGGCCCTGTTCTGGGCTCCCTTCTCGGGCTGGTGGACTTTCACCTTAGACACCTTCTCCACCACGGTCTCTCTCGGGGGAACCCTCGACCACATCTCCGTCCCCGTGTGGTTTCTTGTTGTTTGGAATGTGGTTCTGGGCTCCTTCGCGCCGTTCCTTCTCTCTCTCAGCGCGCTGAAGCGACTTTCCGCGACTGCCGCCGGGATTGTGGCTACCAGCGAGATCGCTTTTGCCTTTGCAACAGCGTGGCTATGGCTTCAAGAAGAACTCAGTGCCTTGCAAGTAATCGGCGCCTCGATAGTGTTAGGAGGGATCGTAATTGCACAGACCGCCCGCGCGAGCGACGTGGTGGTGCAAGCCGATTTGGCGCTCGAGACGGGACCCATCATTCTCCCGGCCGAGGGACTCAATGAGGAGAAAACATGAAAGCAGTATTCAAGCCGCTCGTAATTGCGTCTCTCATCGCGGCGGTCGTCAACTAGGCCCTGTACTTCATTGCCACGGAATTCTTTGGGCAGGAATTTGTCCTCGCTCAAGGGGGAATGGCAATTCCACTTTTCGCTCCCGCACTCTTTAGCGTGTTCCAAGGTGTTGTCGGAGGCGTCGTTGTGGCGTGGATTGCATCCCGAACGAGGTCGCCTCAAAATGTGTGGCTGTCGGTGAGCCTTATTGCCCTAGCACTGAGCTTCGTATTGCCCTTTGGCGGCATCACCGGGTTTGCCGCGGCAGTGTGGCTCAATGTCATGCACGTGGTGGCAGGAGCACTCATCATCCCGATGGTGCGCGCCGCACTGCCCGTTTCGAGAGCACCGAAAGAGTAGTTTCTCAGAGCGACGGCGAAGAGCCCGGGGGTTTACTTCGGAGCTGTCAGATCAATCTCTTCGCGGTGCTCGGCAACTCGAACTGGCCAACCCAGTTCGTGCTCGATTCGGAATCGAAGTCGGTCCGCTGCGTGTGGTTCGCCGTGAACGAGGTATGTCATGCGTGGCGGCTTCGGCGCCACCGAAAAAACGCAAAATATGGTCAGGCTTCGCCATGCCTACGCCTCAATCACCACAGGGACAATCATGGGTCTCCGTCGATGCTGTGTGTTCACCCA
>JBJOIK010000004.1:0-14710 GCA_046047135.1 Actinomycetota bacterium | reverse complement strand
CAGGTCATACACGTATGCATCTCCGCTATCGACAAAACCGGGAATGACATCCCCTCCCATGTCGTGGGAGGACTCAACATCCCGTGCATCGCTCCTCACCGCTTCTACGAGGTCTGAGGTGGTGAACACGTAGTTCCCCATCGAGGCGAGAACTTCCTCGGGCGAATCCGGTAAACCGTCAGCATGCTGCGGCTTCTCAAGGAAACGAGCAATTTTGTCGGGGTGTTCGGAGTCCTTTTCAATGATTCCGAACTGATCCGATTGTTCTCTCGGTTGCCTGATTCCAGCCACAGTGACTCGTGCCCCGGTGGCTTTGTGAGCCTCGACCATCTGCCGAAAATCCATGCGATAGACGTGATCTGCGCCCACCACGACCACATAATCAGGCTTCTCGTCATTGATGAGATTCAAACTCTGAAAAATGGCGTCTGCTGAGCCAGCAAACCATCGCTTTCCGAGTCGTTGCTGGGCCGGCACGGAGGCGACGTAGGCATTGAGCATGCCGCTCAATCTCCATGTCTGAGACACATGACGGTCCAAGGAGTGGGATTTGTACTGAGTGAGGACGACGATCTGTCGCAAACCAGAGTTGATGAGATTAGAGATAGCGAAATCAATCAAGCGATAGTGTCCCGCAAAAGGAACAGCAGGTTTGGCCCTATCAGCAGTGAGAGGCATGAGCCTTTTGCCCTCCCCGCCAGCGAGGACAATGCCAAAAACCTTGTCTTCCGCCATGTCTCTAGCGTAGTGCTCACACTCACCACTCCTTAGTTGGGCCGTGGAGTACGCTTAGGAGATATGTCTGAGGTCGCTTCCTTCCGCTCTGTAGGCTTCGTCCGCGACCAAAAATCTATTCTCAAGGACATCGACTGGACCATCGATTCGAGCGAGCGTTGGGTGATTGTGGGTCCCAACGGAGCCGGAAAAACCACGGTTTTGAGTATGCTCGCATCTTTGACATACCCGAGCACAGGCTCCGTGACGGTGCTGGGTGAAAAACTCGGCAAGACTGATGTTTTTGAGCTGAGGCCTCGGGTTGGTTATGCCTCGAGCGACATGACTAACCGAATTCCCTACAACGAGACGGTGTTAGACACTGTCCTGACTGCCGCATACGGGGTGATGGGTCGATGGCAAGAAGAATACGAGGACATCGACACTCGGCGTGCACTGCGAGTGCTCAATGAATGGCGCTTGGAACACCTCGCGCAAACCCCCATCAAGCTCTTGTCGGATGGGGAGAAGAAGAGGGTGCAAATCGCGCGGGCTGTCATGACCGATCCCGAACTTCTCCTGCTCGATGAACCCGCGGGTAGCCTCGATGTCGGAGCTCGGGAGGACGTCATTGAGATGTTGGACCACTTCGCGAGCGATCCGGGGTCGCCAGCGATGGTGATGGTGACCCATCACGTGGAGGAGATTCCCGCCGGGTTCACACACCTTCTCGTGATTGCTCAAGGCTCCGTGATCCAGAAGGGGCCCATCGCCGATACTCTGTCAGGTGATGTCCTCAGCGAGGCTTTTGGTAGGCCTCTGTCAGTCACACACAACAATGGGCGCTACCAGGCGACAGCGCTCTAATTTCCTGGTAAAGTCTTCCCTCGGTCCACATCTGGTTGTGGCCTTCACACATCATTAAAGGATTGCAAGGTTATGAAAGCTGATATTCACCCCGATTATGCTCCCGTGGTCTTCCGCGACCTCACCTCGGGGGAGAGCTTCTTGACCCGTTCAACGGCGAAGAGTGACAAGACAATCGAGTGGGAAGACGGAAACACCTATCCCGTCATCGATGTTGAAATCTCGAGCGCATCTCACCCCTTCTACACCGGCAAGCAGCGCATTCTTGACTCTGCAGGCCGAGTGGAGAAGTTCAACCAGCGTTTCAAGAATTTCGGCAAGTAACTAGACCCGTACTGGCCATTCGCCATTGGCGATAAAGGTCTCGTCGCCGCCATTTCTGCGGAATTTTTGATAATTCTCCGCCCACGCGAGCGACCACTCAATCTGCCGATCGTGCAACCACAGCGCATCGCCTGAGAGTTGATCAGAATGCGCCTTGAGAATAGCTTGAGCGACTCTTCCCGCAGCAATGGCATCGGAGTCGGCTCGATGTGAGTCGTCTAAGCGGACCATGTAGTGCGCGGCCGCCATCCCCAGGGTTCGTTTTCCTCTGCGGTAGGTGTCGACAGCGCGGTCTATCACCAAGGGGTCAATGACCGGCTTCGGATTAACAAGTGGCTCAAGCCCATACCGGAGCATCTCATGGTGAAGAATCGAGAAATCGTAGGAAGCGTTGTACGCAACTACGGGAATACCGCGCTCAAAATAAGACCTAAGAATGTCGCCGATCTCGGAAACGACCTCCGATGCAACCCGACCTTGAGAGCGGGCCATCTCGGTTGTCACCCCGTGAACGGCCGAGGCCTGCTCAGGAATGTCGACACCGGGGTTCGCGAGCCACTCATGGCCTTCCACGACCTGTCCTTCGTGGTCGATGATCCCGAGATACGCCGTCACGATTCGCGCATAGCGGGTATCAAGTCCTGTTGTCTCGGTATCGAAAACCGCGAGAGTGTCGCTCCAGTGGGCCATACGGCCGAGCTTAGGCCACCGACTGTTTTACCCCTGATAACGACAGCCAGTAAAAGCTCTGTGCAGGCACGGTCAACACGAGGTGTCCTTGGTCATCTGGGGCGGGAAACTGGCTGCCTCCCATTACGTCTGTCACTTTCGAAGCACGAAACTCCTCAGGGAGAACCAGAGTGATGGCCACAGGGTGATGAGCGAACGAAAAGGCGCAGAGCATGGTTTCCGGACGTTCCCCGGGTTTGCAGTCCGAGGCTTGCATGTCCCGAATGAAAACAAGAGCCGAAGGGTTGTCCGTCGGAACAACGTGCAGGCTCCCCACGCCGAGAACCGGGTGCAACTTTCGCAGGTGTACCAGATTGCGAATCCAATGCAGAAGTGAGGATTGTTGCGCCAATTGAGTTTCAACGTTGGAGAACCCGTAGTGAAAACCTAGGGATTGAACGACCGGAAGATAGAGCTTTCCAGGGTCAGCAGCGGAGAAACCCGCATTACGGTCTGGGGTCCACTGCATGGGCGTGCGGGAGCTATCCCGGTCCTCCAACCAGATATTGTCGCCCATTCCAATCTCGTCCCCGTAATAGAGAAAAGGGCTACCAGGTAAGGACAACAACAAGCCGTGAGCTAGCTCTAATTCTGCGCGGGAATTATCCAACAGGGGCGCCAGTCGCCGCCTGATACCAACATTCACCCGCATTCTTGGGTCGTAGGCGTACCAACCGTAGAGAGCTTGCTTCTCCTCCTCGGTCACCATCTCCAGGGTGAGTTCATCGTGATTGCGCAGAAACACACCCCACGCAGCACCCGGTGGTACCTCCGTTGTTTCCGAGAGAACTTCATTCAAGCTGGCGGTCTGTTGAGACCTCAATGCGTAATAGATGCGGGGCATAATCGGAAAATCGAAAGCCATATGGCACTCCGGATCCTGCTCCGTACCGAGGTACTCTGCCACCTCGCTTGGCCACTGGTTTGCCTCGGCAATCAGGATTCGCCCAGGGAATTCCTGGTCGAGGAATGCGCGGAAGTCTCGCAAGAACTGGTGCGTTTCAGGCTCGCTCTCGCCAGTTCCCTCATCAGACTCATACAGGTAGGGAATGGCATCCAATCGGAAACCGTCGACTCCCATGGACAGCCAGAAACGAGCGATGTCTCGCATCTCTTCATGAACTGTTGGGTTTCGATAATTCAGGTCTGGCTGGTGAGAAAAGAACCTGTGGAAATAGAACTGTCGTCGTTCGGAATCGAAAGCCCAATTCGACACTTCAGTGTCCGTAAAAATGATTCTGATCTGTTGGCGAATCTCGTCAGTGTCTGACCACACGTAGTACTCGCCATAGGGCCCTTCAGGATTGCTCCTGGATGCCTGGAACCACTCGTGGTCTACAGAGGTGTGATTCAGGGGTAAATCCATCACGACTCGCATATTTCTCGCGTGTGCCTGGGTCACCAGCTCCTGAAAGTCATCAATGGTGCCAAACTCAGGCAAGACCTGGCGAAAATCGGCGACGTCATATCCGCCATCTCGAAGCGGAGAAGAGTAGAACGGAGGCAGCCAGAGCGCGTCAATTCCAAGCCATTCGAGATAGTCGAGCTTGCTGATTAGTCCAGGGATATCACCGACACCGTCCGCGTTCGAATCGTAGAAGGCGCGAACCATTACCTCATAGAAGACGGCTCTGCGATACCAGTGTGGGTCGTGCTCGAGCCCGCGATGAGCTGTGGGCATTCGAAACTCCATGGGTAATAAGTCCTCTACACCACGCACAGGACAGTGGCCTGTGCGAGCTCTTGTAGCTGGGAGGGGGAGATGGGGAAAACAGCGTGGGGCGACCCTGCAGCTGCCCACAGCTCCTCGAGAGCAAAGAAATCTTGGTCCATAACGGTGCGCAGGGGGGTTGGATGCCCGAAGGGGGGAACACCACCGATGCTGTACCCGGTCGCCTCCTTTACCGTGTCGGCATCGGCTTTTTCCAGAGTCAGACCAAGCCGCTCACCCAGGGCGGCCTGGTTAACCCGGTTGGGCCCAGACACGAGAACTACTATCGGCTCTCCGTCTGCCACAAAGACCAAAGACTTCACGATTGCCCCGACCGGTGCTCCCACCGCATCTGCTGCTTCTTGAGCAGTGTGGGTGCTGTCGGGCTGGATTTGAATGGCGAGGTCTAGGCCGGCGGTCGCAGCTCTAAACCGTTCTTCACCCTTAGCCACGTTGCGCCTCTCGTGCTTCAGCCGGATTCTGGTCTTCAAAGTCGTCGGATGAAATCCCGTGTGACAAGACTTCCATGGGATCGTCAAAAGCAACGAGTTCTAATGTGCCCGCAACGAGAGAAAAACTGTAGACTGAGCAGTTAGTGATGGGCTCATCGTAGACACCGGGTGCGGCGTAATCCACGACCGAGCGAATGAGCCCGCCGTGCGCAACAGCGAGGATATCGGCGTCAGGGTGTCGCACCGCGAGGTCTTGCAATGTTCGTACAGCTCGGGCCGTCACTGAAGCTCTCTCTTCTCTACCCGGGATTTCGGAACCTGGGGGATATTGACTATCAAGTTCTGCCCTAGTTTGGCCCTCAGCGTCACCGTAGTTGCGTTCGATGAGTTCAGGAACGACCAGGGGCAGAGGCATACCGAGCCTGCGCGAAATAATGCGTGCTGTTTCCAATGCCCTCGAGAGCGGACTCGAGACGATTAGGTCGAAACGGTGTTTCGCCAAAATGTCTCCCACGGCCGCGGCTTGGGCCCGCCCCGTGTCGTTGAGGGGAATGTCGCTGACTCCTTGGATTCTTCGGATTCGATTCCATTCGGTTTCGCCATGCCGGACAAGGTAAAAGCGCGTCATTCCACTCCTCCGAGCGCCTCGTGGGCCCTCGATAGCCTGGTCAGAAACCCATACCCTCGACGAGTGCGTCAAGGGTTTCTGACGTTCCGCCTTCAATTCTAACGGTCGCAAGCCGATCAGCCTTGGTAGGGCCTCTGTTAATGATCACGATCGGAATTTTCCTCTTGTGTGCATTACTGACCAACCGCATTCCTGTGTTCACGACCAGGGATGACCCCGCCACAACGAGAGCGTCAGATCGTTGCAACAGTGTTGCTGCTTGTTGAAACACCGTGGGCGGGACAAACTCGCCAAAGAAGATGACCTCCGGTTTCAGGATTCCGTCACACATGTCACAGCGGGGAACCACGAAATCTTCAGACAGAGTGACCTCAACATCGCCGTCAGGTTTTACGCGACCATCCAGGGAAGCAATCTGAAGCCATGGATTCAGGTTGTCAATCGCGGATGCAATCGCGCTTCGGCTGAAAGACTGCCCGCAATGCACGCAACGCACACGATCGAGACGACCGTGAAGGTCGATAACCCTGTGCGAACCTGCCTTGTGGTGGAGAGCATCCACGTTTTGCGTGACGACACCTGAAAAGAGTGACGCTGCCTCCGCACGTGCGATGGCAACGTGACCCAGGTTGGGCATTGCCCCCGCAAATCTGTGCCACCCCACATGAGAGCCCAGCCAGTAGCGCTGGCGATGACGATGGGATTCCATAAAGTTCTGGAAGGTCATGGGGTGTTGTTTAGGCGCCCCCACCCCGCGATAGTCAGGAATCCCCGAATCTGTCGATACCCCTGCGCCCGTCAACACAGCCGCGCTCTTTCCCCTCAAAACATCTATTGCCTGGCGAAGTGGGGTGTCCAGGTCGAGGGAGAGGACCGCGCTGCCAGACATTGCTTGTGCTCCCTCACCTCTCGCTTACCCTGGAGAGTACTGTCCAATTTTTACGTTTATGTTTCCGACCTGCGAGAAGGAACACCGAGTGGTCACACTTCATTCCCTCAGCGATGTCGCTGACCCCAGGATTTCTGACTTTCGAAACCTCACCGACGTTGAATTGCGCCGAGTCAAGGAGCCGGCGGAGGGAATTTACATCGCTGAATCTTTGAAGGTTCTCGAGCGGGCCCTTCGTGCCGGACACGAACCCCTTTCGATTGTGACCTCCGAACAGTGGCTTCCTCAGCTCGAAGCGCTCTGTGGGTCTTACCCTGAGGTCACTCTCGATACTCCGGTATTTGTAGGAAGTGAGTCCATCCTCGAGGCCATCACCGGTTTTCACGTCCATCGTGGAACCCTCGCCTGCCTCAAGAGACCACCCCTGCCTTCACTTCAGGAGATCCTGGACGGGCAACGCCTCGTCGTAGTGCTCGAAGACATCGTCGATCACACGAACGTCGGGGCCATCTTTCGGTCGGTTGCTGGTCTGGGAGCGGGAGCTGTCATCGTGTCTGCCGCCTGTGCAGACCCTCTGTATCGGCGCAGCGTGAGGGTCTCGATGGGGACTGTGATGCAAATCCCGTGGACGAGGGCAGACTCGTGGCACGACATCTCGTCGGTTCTGCATGATTCTGGCTTCTCGGTCGTTGCCTTGGCATTAGAACCAGGGGCTGTTGAACTGAGCTCTTTTGTGAGTTCGGCCCCAGAGAAAATCGCGCTTGTTTTGGGTAGCGAAGGCGACGGTGTGAGCAGGGAGGCTCTTGATACTGCTGATTACGTGGTCTCTATCCCGATGCATCACGGCGTGGATTCTCTCAACGTCGCCGCGGCGAGTGCGGTAGCGATGTGGGCGCTCGGTCAACGATAGTTTCGCGCTGCGTCAGGCACGGAAATCTCGAGACTCTGAACCCCGTCAGCGACAACTGAGATGACTCCTTCCGGGCTTCTTTCCAAAAGACCCCTCACAATGAGAGCTTTACTATCGCGCAACACAATTCGGTGTCGTTTCCAAAAACCAACGCCGCAGATAACGTTCACCAGGCCGGTCTCGTCTTCAACATTAAGAAAAGTGACCCCCATCGCGGTAGCGGGACGCTGCCGGTGGGTAACCAGACCAGCAATCCACACTCGTCTCCCGGGTTCGATGCTGCGCATATCGTGTGCACTCGCGACTCCTTCGCTCGATAACCAGGACCGAAGATGGCGCATCGGGTGGTCTCCCGGAGAAACACCGGTAGACCACCGATCAGCAGCCATCACCTCCCGGGCGGTCATCGTCTCGAACAGCGGTATCTGGGGTGGAATTGCGGTGTGAGGAAGGCGCTCGGGATGCTCCTGGGACACATGGTGAGCAGACCACATTGCTTCTCGACGGCTGAGTCCAAGCGCATCGAGAGCTCCCGCGCTCGCTAAAGCTTCGATGTGGCTCTGGTTCAGTCCCACGCGTCGCGCCATGTCAGCCGCGTCGACAAAAGGCCCACCCAGATTTCTGCTCTCGACAATCCTTGAGGCTGTCTCCACTCCAAGGCCCGCAATACTGGCAAGCCCCAACCTGGTTACTAATTCACCATCACGACGATGGGTAATGGTGGGATCCTCGCTCGAGGGGTCAAAGACACTCGAGGGTGTGGGTTGTTCATAGACCACACAATCCTCCATGCCCGTGGGCTTGGCGCAATCGCCTTGCCGTGGTTCAACGGTCGCAAAAACGTCAGATCTTTGAACACACGGACGCATCACTGTCACGCCGTGACGCTCGGCATCTGACACCAAAGACGCGGGAGAGTAAAAACCCATCGGCCAGGCCCGCAACAAACCGGCAAGAAAAACCGCTGGGTAATGAAGTTTCAACCACGCACTCGCATACACCAGGAGGGCAAAACTGAGGGAGTGACTTTCTGCAAACCCGAAACTCGCAAACGCTTGAATCATGGCGTAAATACGATCTGATGTGGCGTGGTCTAATCCATGAGACGCCATCCCGGCATAGAGGGTTTCCCGCAGAGATTCAATACGTTCAAGTCCCCTTTTTGACCCCATGGCGCGACGCAGCAAATCCGCGTCTTCTCCGGTGCAACCACCCACCGTCATCGCGATTTGCATCAGTTGTTCCTGGAAGATCGGCACGCCCAGTGTGCGCTGCAGACATTCTTCGAGAGCGGGGTGAGGATATTCCACCGGTTCTCTACCGGCTTTTCTACGAACAAACGGGTGCACGGCGCCACCCTGGATGGGGCCTGGTCTTACCATCGCTATCTGAATCGCAAGGTCATAAAAACGCCTGGGCTGCAGGCGGGGCAGCAGAGCCATTTGGGCTCTCGATTCGACTTGAAAAACTCCTATGGAGTCTGCTCGACAGAGCATGTCGTAGACGCCTTCTTCGTCTCTTGGCAGCGTGTCCAGATCCCACTTCTCGCCTAGGTGTTTCTCGACCAGGTCAAACGTGTCCCGAATAGCTTCCAGAATGCCAAGACCCAGGAGATCAAATTTGACCAATCCCATCCATTCGCAATCATCTTTATCCCACTGCAGGACAGTCCGATTTTCCATACGTGCCCGCTCAATAGGAACAACCTCAGACACTGGTCTGTCGGTGAGCACCATGCCCCCAGAGTGGATGCCCAGGTGTCTCGGGAGAGTAAGGGTTCGAAGAGCGAGTGAGGTCACATCCTGGGGAATGGTGTGCGCATCGCTTTCTCGAAGAGCGCCCGAGCGCTCAACCTGTCTCGAAAACGCGTTCTGTTGCCCAGGGCTATATCCCAGAGCTCTGGCCATATCGCGGACCGCGCTCTTAGCCTTGTACTCAATCACGGTGGCGACCTGAGCGGCTCGGGTGCGCCCATAGCGCTCATAGACATACTGGATGACCTCTTCACGCCGCCTGGATTCAAAATCGACATCAATATCAGGTTCTTCATCACGTAGGGCGGAAAGAAAACGCTCAAAAGGGAGGTTGTAATAAATCGAATCGACCGCAGTGATATCCAACAAAAAACAGATCGCAGAATTAGCGGCAGAACCTCTGCCTTGACACAGAATCCCTCGAGACCGAGCGAATTGGACAATGTCGTGGACGATGAGGAAATACCCTGCAAAATCTTTAGCCTCGATGAGGGCCAACTCTCGTTCGAGACGACTCATAACCTCTGGTCCCGCATGGGGATATTTCCGAGGGATCGCCTGCGCGATGAGGTGTCGTAGATAGCTGATGGTGGTGTGCCCCTCCGGGCATAACGATCGAGGTAAGCCTGGGGTTACTTTTTTGAGAGAGAAAGCAAGTTCTTCAGCCAGTGAAGCAGTGCGCGTGACGGCATCACTGGCATGAGGAAACCGGCTAGCCTGCTCGCTTCCCGATCTCAAATAAGCCAGGGGAGAAGCCGGCAACCACGTGTGCAATGCATCCATGCTGGAGCGCGAGCGAACCGCTGCCATCGCGGTTGCGAGTTCTGCTTCTTCAACGGTGGCGTAGTGAACCAAACCAGTGACGACGGTGGCTAAACCTTGACGGGAAGCCAAGGACATCAGTAAGTCGTTGTGAACGCTATCTAGTGGATGTTGATGATCAAAGAGTTCTACTACGACGTTGTCGGCGCCAAAACGCTCCACCAGGGCCGTCAATGCGCTCTCGCTAGAGCGCTGTTCGCTCTTGGAAGGAGACCTGGTAGGGGAGAGAGAAGATCGGACTAATCCTTTCCTGCAACCGGTCAAGATCACCCACTTGTCGCGTCCAATGTCCGCCAGAGTGTCGAGGTCACACCGCAGAGTTCCTTTCTCATCCGCACTCAAATGTGCCTCAGTAAGAGCCTGGGAGAGCGCGTGGTAGCCCTCTTCGGCGCGAGCGAGGACGAGTAAGTGTTCCCCCGGAGGATCTTCGCCTTCGGTCCGTGACTGTGCGGTGTTGAGAGACAACTCGGCACCAAAAATCGTAGGCATCTGATGCACTGCCGCAGCCTCAGCAAAACGAACAGCGCCGTAGAGGCCGTTGTGGTCTGTGAGGGCAAGACCCTTAAGCCCCAAGCTGTGGGCCGTCTCCACCAGCTTCTCGGGAGCAGACACACCATCGAGAAAGCTAAAACTGCTGTGCAGGTGAAGTTCCGCATAGGGAATCGGATCATCCGTTGGTGTGAGGGAACCATCAGGTTGATAGGGGGCCCGCGATATTCCCCAGGCAGGAGAATCACCAGCATCAGCCCCCACCGGGGGAGAACTACCCGGTCTTGAGGCCTCCCGCAGGCGCCTTTCGTGTTCAGACCAAGGAATAGGAGGGTTATGCCATCCCATTAGTCATACCGAGCCTCAAGTCGCCACACCTGCTCAGACAACGCCATCAGCCACCCCATACCGTTTTCATCGATGATCTGGACTCGATGAACAAAACGACTTCTGGCGGGATCCCACCATTTTTCCCAGACTGGCCAGGGACCAGCCCAGGAAGAAATTTTGAGGCGTCGGGGGCCAGAGATAAGCCAGGTGGGTGCACCTGATAGCTCAGCACGCGGGGATACCGTGATATCGCTACCGTCTTCAGCCACCAGAGAGACAGGTTGTGGCGAAGAAAAAACAGTCGCCGGGAGAGGGCTCGGGAGGGAACCCGGAAGCGGGCCTACCAGCGGAGCGTCTTCTGAATCCCCCCAGGCGCTCACACTGTGAGTCTCGCTGGCTACTCGACCTGGTCTGGACCGTGCGGTGAGCACTCCCTGGGCGCCAACCAAACCCTGAACTCTGGAGAACACATGATGCACGCGACTGTCCGGACCAGAGCCCCACAGTCCCGGTTCGTGGGAGGTAACATCCTCTGGGACAAGTGCCTCGTACTCCACCCATCCCACCGTGGGAGCTAGAGCATCAGAAGTGTCAACCTCTGGGATCTTCCGCTCTAGCTGCCACCGAACTCGATCGACCAGGTCGGAGGCCGTGAAAAATCGTGGGTGTGTCCATACTCTCTCCGATGTAGTGCCGTCATCCATACCCACACGAATACGCACTCGGGTAATCACTCGCCCTGTCTCACGTAATCGAGATTCGTACTCTTGAGTGCGAACCGTGATGTTAAAAGCAACCTGCTCAGATACATAACATCCATCGGGTAGCTCAATGCGCTCTTGATTATGGACAGGCGCATCCTGAGTGGGAAGGCTCACAGCGGTCTGGCCCGTTGCTAGTGCATATAAACGCTCGCCCAGAACTCCCCATCGCTCCCGAATCGATTTCTCGCCGAGAGAAACAAAATCTCCCACGGTCCTAATGCCCAGTCGCAACAGAAGAGAAATCACGTCATCGTGGTCCAAAACATCCACGGGGAGGTCAGCAAGAAAAACCGCCGACTGGCCTGGAGCCACAGCGCGGAGAGGGTATGAGGTTGTTGTCTGCTGGGCTGCCGTCACAGCAGTAAACACATCATCTGCAATACCAATGCGGCCCTCAGCGAGGGATTCGCTCTGAGCCACAGCGGTGAGCAGCATCCTGCCGGCAGCTTCTTCACTGCCATAAAAACGCTCCAGCCCTCTTGCTCTGAACGCCACCAGTCCTGGAGCGAGCAATGAATGGCGAGGAACGTAGTCAGCCAGGTCAATCAGAACACGGTCAAACGCCCTCCGGTCACGTGCCTCATCAAGCGGAGCCATCACCAACTGAGGGCACAGAGTATGCGCATCACGGCGTCTCATCCCAATACGGACTCCCGCGGATTTCGCCTGTGCACAGCAGTGCGCGACAGCTCCTGAGCGCATCAGAGCGACGGGCACATCCGTGGTGACCTCAGGAAGAGAATCATCTCTATACGCGGCAACCACGGACCAATCGGGGCACCACAGAACAATGCTGCGCATGGAACTAGCCCGCTTTCCGGTGGTCAGCGAGATGGATGACCGGAACGTGAGACGCCGCACGCTTGAGACCCGAAGCATCGATAACCAGATCACAAGACCGGGAAGAAACCCCCGAACGTTGAGTTGTGCTGACAGTGAGATAGTGCTCTCTCAACACACCTCGACCACTATCGACTCCACGCCAACTGTGGTGGGCACTAATACTCGCTTCTATTCTCGGCCAGGAAGAACGGACCAAAACGGTCGCCCCTCGTTCACGTAAGCGTCCCTGCACAGTCGATAGCACTCGTTCTGAGGGGGCAGGAAAAGAACCGAGGACACATATTCCCACGACGTCAATGAGCGCTCCGAGCACAGCCATCCACTGCGAACCAGGGGAGGGAATCAGAACCAACCTGTCTGTGTTAACACCCAATTCCTCGGCTGCGGCCACCCCCGCGTCTGGAACACCGACGAGGGCGCACCACGTTCCCTCAGACGTTGCTTCAGCGAGTAAAGACCACATAAGAGAGGATGAAGAATCGAGCTGATAGATAGCTCCTCGCACCAAACCGCCTTGAGGAAAAACAGGGCGCAATGCTTCTGTTATAGGGAAGACGGGCTGCTGGACACTCACCCTCTCCATCGAGTGGATCTTCTGGCGTAAGGCATGAATATCGGCCCGACGAGGTTCGTGATTCTCGAGGGTCAGCGCAGGAGACATAGAGCTATATTCGAACATTTGTTCGATTGTGTCAACATCCACTGACACACAACAGAACAGGGCCTCTCACTCAGTGAAAGACCCTGTTGTCGCGTGCGCGAGGGGGGACTTGAACCCCCACGCCCTAATACGGGCACTAGCACCTCAAGCTAGCGCGTCTGCCAGTCCGCCACCCGCGCGCACATCGTGTCAACACACAACACGAAGCGACCGAGACACGACATTACCACTAAAGTCCCTGGCGCATCAGGGCCATGCCCTAGCGTTAAGGCATGGGGCTACTCGATGCACTAATTCTCGGCATCATTCAGGGTCTCACCGAATTCCTCCCTATTTCTTCTAGTGCCCACCTGCGTATCGCGGGAGAATTTCTGCCGGCGGCCACTGACCCGGGGGCCACGTTTACTGCCATCACCCAGATTGGAACAGAACTGGCGGTGCTGGTCTATTTCGCCAGGGATATCGCCTCAATCCTCAGGGAATGGTTTCGATCATGGACGCAAGGTCGGCAGTGGTGGTCGAGAGCCTCATCCGAGGATCGTGCGCGGGCGCGAATGGGATGGCTCATTATCGTCGGCACGCTGCCCATCGTCATCGTCGGCTACACCGCCCAGGAATACATCCGGGGAGCTTTTAGATCACTGTGGCTAGTTGCTAGCGTCCTCATCGCTTTCGGCGTTATCTTGGCCATCGCTGACTGGTGGGGGAGAAAAACCAGAGACCTCACAACACTCACCGTTCCGCATGGCCTGCTCTATGGAATGGCTCAGACCTTGGCACTCGTACCAGGGGTTTCGCGCTCAGGAGCAACAATTGCGATGGGTCGCGCCCTTGGCTATGACCGCGTCTCCGCAACCCGTTACTCCTTTCTACTGGCCATACCCGCAGTACTGGGCAGCGGCCTCTACGAGCTCAACACCGCGCTCACACGACCCGACGTCGCAGGGCCCTTCACTTTGCTAGAAACAACTGTGGCCACCGTGGTCGCGTTTACAGTTGCCCTTGCCGTCATCGCGTGGCTGATGCGCTTTATTGCCACCAGTAGCTTTCTGCCGTTTGTGGTCTACCGCATAGGACTCGGAAGCGCGCTACTGGCAGCGTTAGCGGCGGGAGTCATTGACCCGCTATGACTCGGTAGATCCAGGACGATCTGGTCGGCTCTGAAGATACTTTTCGAATTCTTCCGCGATTGCGTCCCCTGATGCTTCGGGTGCATCGGCCGCGTCTCGGGCCTGTTCCAGCTGGTCGATGTAGGCGGTCATATCGTCATCCTCGGCAGCAAGCGCGTCGATACCTTCCTCCCAGCGAAGTGCCTCAACCTCGAGAGCTTCCCGGTCAGTGTCGATACCCACCATTTCCTCAAGCTTCTCCAGCAGGGCGAGTGTGGCTTTAGGAGAAGGAGAGGTGTGGACATAGTGAGGGACATGAGCCCAGAGGTGCAGGGATGGAATTCCCGCCTCCGCGGCAGCCAGGGATAGAACGGTGAGCATTCCCACGGGACCCTCGTAGGACGATTTTTCGATATCAAAAAGCCAAAGGTTAATAAAATTTACGCCAAGAAGAAAGAGCAAAATATAGAAGAAATCGATAAAAATATTGAACCCGTCATCTCAAAAAAAACAAATCTGATCGGGAAGTTTCAGCTTAAAGCTAAATAGCTGGTAAACGCAAATAAGGCCAAAAAGCTTCTAAACAATATAATGACCGAGCGTGAGAGCAGTCTTAACGTTCTCGAAAGCATGGAGCATTCCCCTAAAAAAAGTACGGAGCTCCGACAAAAACTAATGGAAGAGCTAAGCATCAAAAAGAAAGTGGACGTAAAA
>JBJOIK010000003.1:0-17527 GCA_046047135.1 Actinomycetota bacterium | reverse complement strand
TGCAAGAGTTTGTGGGAGAAGGGATCCCCTGGGCGCACCTCGATATCGCTGGGCCTGCGAATAATTCTCAAGGGGCTTTCGGTTACACGCCGAAAGGCGCCTCGGGGGCCCTCACACGAAGCATCCTTGAGGTCGTCCTCTCCTAGAGTTCAGCCTGTCACCAGAATGAAAACTGGTAGTAGGCTTGTCGCTGGTTGTCGCCTGCCATCTGGTCTTGTCGACACGTTCATGTTGTTACTGGTGAGGGAGTTCTTGTCACGTGGCTGAGCACACTTTCGACCTTGTTGTTGTGGGAGCAGGCTCAGGGGGCTACGCGGCGGCATTGCGAGCCAGTCAGCTCGGGATGTCAGTGGCGCTCATCGAGAAAGACAAGGTAGGCGGGACCTGTCTCCACGTTGGGTGTATTCCCACGAAAGCTCTGCTGCACGCCGCCGAGGTGGCCGATGCTGCCCGCCATTCAGAAATGTTCGGGGTGAAGGCAACACTGGAGGGCGTTGACTTGCCCGCCGTGAACACCTACCGCGACGGGATTGTCTCCTCGAAGCACA
Source organism: Actinomycetota bacterium (assembly GCA_046047135.1). Taxonomy (GTDB): domain Bacteria; phylum Actinomycetota; class Actinomycetes; order Actinomycetales; family Microbacteriaceae; genus Pontimonas. The sequence goes on along the minus strand of JBJOIK010000003.1, from coordinate 16,979 downwards.
AGGGGCTGCAGGGTCTGATCAAGGCCAGAGGAATCACCACCATCGAGGGAATGGGAAGACTTGTCTCCCCCACCACCGTCGCCGTCGGTGATGACACCTATGTCGGCAAGAACATCGTCCTGGCGACAGGTTCATATCCGAAATCACTCCCCGGTCTCGAGATCGGCGGTCGCATCATCACATCTGAGCAGGCTCTCGCGCTCGATTGGATTCCGAACAAAGTCATCGTGCTCGGTGGCGGGGTCATCGGTGTCGAGTTTGCGAGTGTCTGGCGCTCTTTTGGAAGTGATGTCACCATCATTGAAGGACTCCCGCGCCTGGTTCCTGCCGAAGACGAATCAATTTCCAAGCAGTTCGAGCGCGCATACCGCAAGCGCGGAATCAATTTCCATACCGGGGTGCGTTTCCAGTCAGCCTCTCAGGACGCCAACAGCGTCACCGTGACCTTGGAGAACGGGACCACCGAAACAGCCGATCTTCTCTTGGTCGCTGTGGGTCGCGGACCCAAGACCGACGGTATGGGTTTTGAAGAGGTCGGTGTAGCGATGGATCGCGGTTACGTGCTGACTGATGAGAGGCTTCGGACCAACATCCCCGGTGTGTTTGCTGTGGGAGACATTGTCCCTGGCATCCAGTTAGCCCACCGAGGATTCCAGCACGGCATCTTCGTGGCGGAAGAACTCGCTGGCCTGAACCCCATGGTCGTCGTCGATCGCAATATCCCGAAAGTCACCTACTCGGAACCCGAGGTTGCGTCGGTCGGGTACTCGGAGGCAGCAGCGAAGGAAGAATTTGGCGACGACGGCGTCGCCGTATATGACTACAACCTCGCAGGCAATGGCAAGAGCCACATCTTGGAGACTGCCGGCTCTATCAAGGTGATCCGCCAAGTGGACGGCCCAATCCTCGGAGTCCACATGATCGGCGCCAGGGTCGGTGAGCTCATTGGCGAGGCTCAGGTTGCCGTCAACTGGGACGCCTACCCCGACGATATTGCTCCACTACTACATGCCCACCCAACTCAGAACGAAGCGTTGGGTGAAGCATTCATGGCCATCGCAGGAAAACCCCTGCACGCACTGTAACTACAACCGCTCTCACAAGGAGAAAAATCAGCATGAGTCAAGAAGTTGTCCTTCCCGCCCTCGGGGAAAGTGTCACGGAGGGCACCGTTACGAGGTGGCTCAAGAGCGTGGGCGATGCCATCGCCGTCGATGAGCCCTTGGTTGAGATTTCGACCGACAAGGTAGACACGGAGATTCCCTCGCCCGTCGCGGGTGTTGTCGAAGCGATTCTGGTTCAGGAAGACGAAACGGTTGAGGTTGGTGCTGTACTGGCCAGAATCGGTGATGGTGTGGGTGCCTCGTCAGCTCCGGCTACTCCGGAACCTGTGGCTACGCCGGGACCTGAAGCCGCACCTGTCGTCGCACCAGAACCTGTTGCAGCTCCGGCGCCAGTAACGCCACCTGTTGTCGCGCCTCCTGCCCCCGCACCGGAAGTTGCAGCGCCCCCCGTGGTGGCCCCTCCGGTCGTCGCTCCCCCCACTCCCGCGCCCGCAGCCGCTCCGGCACCAAGCCTCCCGGAACCAGTCCCCTCAGGCTCCAGGTCTATGCCCTATGTGACACCAATCGTGCGCAAGTTGGCTCACGATCATGGAATCGATGTGGCGACCGTGACCGGGACCGGCGTCGGTGGGCGCATCCGCAAAGAGGACGTACTCGCGAAGGCGAACGGTCAGGTTGCCCCCGTAGCCGCAGCAGCCCCCACCCAGGTCACAGCGTCCGCGCTTCGCGGCACCAGCGTTCAGATGAGTCGCTTGAGGAAAGTGATCGCGGAGCGCGCCGTCGCATCGATGCAACAAACAGCTCAGCTCACCAGCGTCGTCGAGGTTGACGTGACGGAAGTCGCTGAGCTTCGCAACGCCGTCAAGGACCAGTTCGTCCAGGCCACGGGAACGAAACTGAGTTTCTTACCATTCTTCGTGAAGGCAGCCGCGGAGGCTCTTCGCGTCTACCCCATCATCAACGCGGTGGTAGACGGCGAAACCATTGTGTATCCGGCGACCGAGAACATCTCCATTGCGGTCGACACGGAACGTGGGCTGCTCACTCCTGTGCTCAAGAATGCTGGAGACAAGAACATCGCCGGGATTGCCAAGGACATCTCAGACCTGGCTGAGCGCACCCGCACCAACCAATTGAGCCCTGACGAACTGGCTGGGGGAACCTTCACTGTAACCAACACGGGGTCCAGAGGAGCTCTCTTCGATACTCCTGTCGTGTTCCTCCCTCAGGTGGCAATTCTCGGAACTGGAATTGTTCAAAAGAAACCTGTCGTCGTCACACACAACGGGGATGACTCGATTGCAATTCGCCAGACGGTGTATCTGGCCCTGTCCTACGACCACCGAATCGTCGACGGCGCGGACGCAGCACGGTTCCTCACTATGGTGAAGGACCGTCTCGAAGCGGGTGACTTTGACGCCGACTTGGGAATCTAAGAGCACGTAGCGGAGATAGAAGACTATGGCGAAGACGAACAGCCAGGCGGCAAAAGAGCCCGGTCGCATCAAGCAATTGTGGCAAATCTTTCACCTGACTAGGAAAACAGACAAGGCGCTCGTCCCCCTGCTTGTCCTCACCCTGGTCGGCCCAATCGTGGCGGGTGTGGTAGCTGCAATTCTGATTTCTGGCGGTAGCGTCTTCACCCTCATCCTCTACATCGTCACGGGAATTCTGCTGGCAATTTTGCTGACGCTGGTAGTCCTCGGTCAGCGCGCCGAGCGGACTGCGTACCAGCAGATCTCTGGGCAACCGGGTGCCGTCGGTGCTGTGTTGCGCAGCGCCCTTCGCAGGGCGTGGCAAGCTAGTGAATTTCCGGTCGCGGTGAACCCCAGAACGCAGGAGGCCGTGTACCGAGCGGTCGGAAAGCCCGGTGTAGTGCTCATCGGGGAGGGTTCAAAAGCCAAGATCCAGAAAATGCTCGACGATGAGCGGCGCGCTGTCCTTCGGGCCGTGCCCGAAATTCCCGTGCACTTTGTCTATGTCGGGCCAGATTCTGGCTCCACGCCCCTCCACAAATTGACGAAAGCACTGAAGTCCTTCAAGAAGACGTTGCGTAAAGCCGAAGTTCTCGCCGTGTCACACCGTTTGAACTCGCTCAAGTCTGGTCCCACCATGGGTATTCCGAAAGGAATGGACCCGACCAAGGTTCGCGCCCCTAAACCCCGCTAACGTCTCACCAGAATCGTTCCGACGAGCCGGTCATGAGCTCCTCGCTGATCCTCATCGACGATGACGGCCGGAATCACGAGCGATATCAGGAGCGGTCGCAGTAGCGGCGCAAGGATTCCCAGTGCTCCACCTCGGATTGGAGCAATGCGCATGCGAAAAACCAGGTGACCGGGAGAACCGGCAACCAGCAGCCCTCCCACCATGTGTAGAAGGTTGAAGATTCCCAGCGTCCAGAGCCCGTTGTAGTCGAAGAACAGCACGGAAACTACGACAGCGATGAACCAATCCACTGCGAGCCCACCCACGCGTCGAAGGTAGGTCGGTGTAGACCGAGGGCCATTCTTGGGAAGTCCAAACTTTTTCCCTGGCCAGTATTCGTCTTCCCCTCCCCCAGTGTAGGTCTGGCGGAATGTAACACGCAGGAAACATTGCCGATATCACGGGGTAATTGCCGGCACATACGGTGAGGGAACTGGTGGATCCCCACCGCACTCAATCCCACGAAAAACAGGAGTGACACTCATGTTCAAGAACTCTTCGGAGGTCATCAAATACATCAAGGAAAAGGACGTCAAATTCCTTGACATCCGCTTCACCGACCTGCCTGGCGTGCAGCAGCACTTCAACATTCCAGCGAAAAGCGTCGACGAAGACTTCTTCACTGTCGGGCAGCTGTTCGACGGGTCTTCCATCCGCGGTTTCCAGCAGATTCACGAGTCTGATCTGCAGCTGATACCGGATGTCACGACCGCATACGTCGATCCTTTCCGTGATGAGCTGACCCTCATCATGATTTTCGACATTTATAACCCTCGCAACGGCGAAATCTACAGCCGTGACCCCCGCCAGGTTGCCCACAAGGCGGAGAAGTATCTGGCCTCCACCGGCATCGCAGATACAGCATTCTTCGCTCCCGAGGCAGAGTTCTACATTTTTGACGACGTTCGATACGAGGTTCGCCAAAACCGTAGCTTCTACGAAGTTGACTCGATTGAGGGTGCGTGGAATTCCGGTCGCCACGAAGAGGGTGGAAACTTGGCCAACAAGACCCCCTACAAGGGCGGATATTTCCCCGTTAGCCCGGTCGACCACATCGCTGATTTGCGTGACGACATCTGTCTGAAGCTCGACGAGGCCGGCTTGATTGTGGAGCGCTCACACCACGAAGTGGGGACAGCGGGTCAGGCGGAAATCAACTACCGCTTCAACACCATGGTGAAAGCTGCCGACGACATCCTGAAGTTCAAGTACATCGTCAAGAACACCGCTCTGCAGTGGGGCAAGACTGCCACCTTCATGCCGAAGCCCCTTTTTGGTGACAACGGTTCCGGTATGCACACGCACCAGTCGCTGTGGAACGACGGTAAGCCGCTGTTCTATGACGAGGCTGGCTACGGTGGGCTCTCCGACATTGCCCGCTGGTACATCGGCGGAATCCTGAAGCACGCTCCCGCCATTTTGGCCTTCACCAACCCCAGCCTCAACAGCTACCACCGTTTGGTGAAGGGCTTCGAAGCCCCGGTCAACCTGGTGTACTCGGCTGGTAACCGCTCCGCAGCGATTCGTATTCCGATCACGGGAACGAATCCCAAGGCAAAGCGCATTGAGTTCCGTGCCCCCGACGCTGCGAGCAACCCATACCTCGCTTTCGCGGCTCAGATGATGGCAGGCCTCGATGGAATCCAAAACAAGATCGAGCCACACGAGCCGGTCGACAAGGACCTCTACGAGTTGCCGCCCGAGGAAGCTAAGTCAATTCCTCAGGTGCCGGGCTCCCTCGAGGAGGCTTTGGTCGCACTGGAGAAGGACCACGACTTCCTCACCGCGGGAGGGGTGTTCACCGAGGACCTGATTGAGACCTGGATTGCCTACAAGCGGGAGAATGAAATCCTGCCCATGGCTCAGCGTCCCCACCCCTTCGAGTACGAGCTCTACTACGGCGTCTAATCGAAGCAACAGACTCTGGCGGGCCCTATCGTGGGATGGGGCCCGCCAGGCCGTTAATCGGAGGCGTTAAAGAAGAGACGCTCGAAGACCGCTCGCGACCTTCTCGTGACCCGCAAGTAAGTTTCCTCGAGCGAACTGGCGCTCCCCGGAGGGAAACCCATGAGTCGTGCTGCGCCTTCCAGTCCTTGTCGGTCTCGCGGCAAGACATCGATGGAGGACTCACCAAAAAGCGCCAAAGCAGTGCGAAGTTGTGACGAGAGAAGCCACGCTTCCCGCAGCTGGTCCTTGTCGGGGCGAGAAAGCAAACCGTTCTTTTCTAGGAGCGAGAGTGCATCGAGAGTCGATGCAGTTCTAATTTCTGGGTAGCGATGACCGTGGGTCAGCTGAAGCAATTGAACGATCCACTCGACATCGCTCAGAGAACCGCGCCCTAGTTTGAGATGTCGCGAAGCATCCGCCCCTTGGGGCAATCTTTCCGCCTCAACACGGGCCTTGATGCGTCGAATCTCACGCGCCGCGTCTGGACCGAAAGATTCGGGGTAACGATAGGGCGCAGCCATCGTCAGAAAGTCTGTGGTCAATGCGACATCACCGGCATACGGAGCAGCGCGCAGGAGAGCCTGAGCCTCCCACCCCAGAGCCCATCGCTGGTAGTAAGCGGCGTAGGCATCAAGGCTTCTGACGATAGGACCATTCTTACCTTCGGGGCGAAGGCCAGCGTCAAGCTCAACTGGGAATAGCAGGTCTTCTGAGAGCCTCGTCACCTCTTTCACTATCTGCTCGGCCGTGGAATGTGCTGCGTCCCCCGCGCCCGCATCTCGGAATACATAGACGACGTCGAGGTCAGAAGCAATGCCGAGCTCAGCACCGCCCAGCCGACCCATGGCGATTATCGCGAACTCAATACCATCTTCGCCTTGCCTCGCCAGTCGGAGAATTCCGTCGATGTAGGCACCAGAGAGTTCGGTCAGTGCTCTACCCACCTCTTGAATTTCAGCAACACCGACCATGCTGGCCAAGGCAATACGCAACAGTTCCCTCCGTCTGATACCCCTGAGAGCCTTCCGCGCCGCTTCCTCGTTACCCGCATGGCGCTCCAGGGTGGCGGTGATTTCCTCGTCCAGGGTGTCCCTGGCGCGCACAGCAAGATCTTCATCGTTATCGAGCCAGGCAGCCCCCTCTGGGACCCGACCAAAAAGCTTCGCGACAAAAGCGCTCGTACCGAGCACCCGCATCAAACGCTGGGCAGCGCCTGAGGAATCCCTCAGCATCCGCAGGAACCAGTAGGCCTCCCCTAGGTCCTCACTGAGTTGTCTGAAGGCGAGGAGACCACCATCGGGGTCAGTTCCTTCCGCCAGCCATTTGAGCAGGACAGGCAACAGCGTGCGCTGAATTGATGCGCTCCTCGAGACCCCCTGAGTCAGGGCCTGAATGTGATGCAAAGCGCCTTGGGGGTTCTGAAATCCTGAAGCCTGTAAACGCAGAGCGGCTTGTTCGCTGGTGAGCTCAACACCCGCATCGTCAATGCCCGCCACCGCGGAAAGAAGAGGTCGGTAGAAGAGTCTCTCGTGCAAACTTCTGACGGACCTCTGAATCGTCCGCCAATGATCCACCAGGTCATCGGCGGTGTCCGCGAGTTTGGTCTGCCGGGCAAGGACCCTCAGCGCCTCCTCGTCTTGGGGCATGACGTGGCTTCTCTTCAGAGCACCCAATTGAATTCGGTGCTCGAGGACCCTGAGGGTGCGATACGCGTGATCGAACTCCGAAGCCTCTTGGCGCCCCACATATCCCGCGGCACTCAGAGCCGCCAGGGCTCCTAGAGTGTCGAGCGCTCGGACACTGGGGTCCTGCGCACCGTGGACCAACTGGAGCAATTGAATTGTGAACTCGATGTCGCGCAGTCCGCCCGGGCCGAGCTTAATTTGGTAGTCCACCTCATCGGGCGGAATATTTTCTGTCACTCGCTCGCGCATGCGCTGAACCTGTTCGACGAAACCAGGCCTCGAAGACGCCTGCCAAATGAGGGGCTCCAACGCTTCCCTATACCGCGTTCCCAACGAAAGGTCTCCCGCCAATGGCCTGGCCTTAATGAGGGCTTGAAACTCCCAGTCATGAGCCCACCGTCGGTAGTAGGCGAGATGGGACTCCAGTGTTCTCACCAGGGCACCGTCTTTACCTTCAGGACGAAGATTGGCGTCCACCTCCCACAGTCCTGGTTCGGTGCCAAATTCCATAATGATGCGAGCAGTCTCTTTGGCCAGTAATGCTGCACTCTGGAGCACGGTGTCTGGATCAGAGCCTTCGGGCACCTCGGTGACGTAGATGACATCGACGTCACTGAGGTAGTTGAGCTCTGCCGCTCCCGCTTTTCCCATCCCGATAATCGCGAGGGGGACGTCGGCCTCCGTCACACCATTGCGCACTCGGGCAAGCTCGAGAGCGGCGTCGAGGGCTGCTCCCGCCAGGTCAGCCAAAGCCCTGGCGACAGCGTCGACTACTGCGTGTGGTGAAGGCTGCGAGGAGTCCCAGAGTGCGAGCCTGCAGAGTTCCCTGCGATAGGCGACCCGGAGGGCCCAGGTGGCTTCTTCGCCCGAAACCCCTGCGACCGCAGATTTGAATGTCGCCACAAAGTCGCTGTGGCGGGGAAGATTCCGCAGAGGCTTCTCCACGAGCGAGCACTGTTCTGGGTGGCGCCTGAGAAATTCTCCCACCCCCGAGCTTGCACCTGTGAGGGTGACTAAGGCTTCTCGTTTTGTCGGGTTACTCCACAGTTTTGTGAGGCGCGCGTGGTCTTTTTCCCACAGCGCCTCGAGTGTTTTGAGAGCGAGATCCGGGTTAGCGGCTGGCCTGAAATCACCAGGCTCCCACCCCAGTTTTTCTATCCTTGCCTTCGCTTCGTCAAGACTCGCAAAACCGGCCTTGACCAATGACTGAAGGGTGGAGGGCGCCCTGGACATCCGCTCGCGACTAGAGGATTTCTAAGTTGCTGGAGAGCTCGTAGGGAGTGACTTGAGCGCGGTAGGTGTTCCAGTCTCTCTTCTTGTTCAACAGGACGTAGTTGAAAACTTGCTCGCCCAGGGTTTCCGCGACCAATTCGCTTTCCTCCATCAGCGACAGCGCCTGATCGAGGCTGCTGGGCAAAGGCTCGTATCCCAAAGCCCGTCGCTCACCCTCGCTCAGTTCCCATACAGTGTCTTCTGCTTCAGCGGGTAGCTGGTAGTTCTCAGAAATACCTTTAAGTCCAGCTGCGAGAAGAACCGCATAGGCAAGGTAGGGGTTGGCTGCAGAATCGATTGCCCGATACTCAATTCGGGCACTTTGTCCCTTTCCGGGCTTATAGAGCGGGACTCTGACGAGAGCACTCCTGTTGTTGTGACCCCAGGTCACGTAACTGGGAGCTTCGTGTCCGCCCCACAGACGTTTGTAGGAGTTCACAAACTGGTTCGTAATCGCGGTGAATTCGGGGGCGTGCTTGAGAACACCCGCCACAAAGGATCGCCCTACCGCGGAGAGCTGATACTTTCCACCCGCGTCAAAGAAGGCATTGGTGTCGCCCTCGAAGAGGGACATGTGGGTGTGCATGCCTGAGCCAGGGTAATTCGCCATGGGCTTGGGCATGAACGTCGCGTAGACGCCCTGCTCAATCGCAACTTCTTTGATGACCGTGCGGAACGTCATGATGTTGTCTGCGGTGGTCAGCGCATCCGCGTATCTCAGGTCAATTTCGTTTTGCCCGGGTCCAGCCTCGTGGTGGCTGAATTCCACCGAAATACCGAGGTCTTCCAACATCCGAACAGCGCGCCTGCGAAAATCATGGGCTGAACCGCCTGGAACATTGTCAAAATAGCCTGCCGAATCGACCGGTTCAGGGCCTTCGGGCCCGTACTGACTGGACTTCAGAAGGTAGAACTCGATCTCGGGGTGCGTGTAGAAGGTAAATCCGAGGTCTGCAGCCTTCTCGAGTTGGCGTTTGAGAACGTAGCGAGGATCGGTGACCGCGGGTTGCCCATCGGGGGTGGTGATGTCGCAGAACATCCTCGCGGTCGGGTCAATTTCTCCCCTCCACGGCAGGATCTGAAAAGTTGTGGGGTCGGGATGAGCTAGAACGTCAGCTTCGAAAGCCCTGGTGAAGCCTTCGATAGAGGATCCGTCTATTCCTAGTCCTTCGGCAAAAGCTCCCTCAATTTCTGCAGGAGCGACCGCCACCATTTTGAGGGTCCCGACAACGTCGGTAAACCACAGCCGAATGAATTTCACACCACGTTCTTCAATGGTGCGCAAAACAAAATCGCGTTGTTTATCCATCACGTTTCCTTTATCCCCATGTGGAGGGGCCAAAACCCTGCCATTAGGCTACTCGGTATGCCCCGTCTCCGCTTGGCTATGGCCCAAACAAACCCCATCGTGGGTGATCGTGATGGCAATGCCACCAGGATTCTTCAGGTGGCTCGGCAGGCCTATGACAGTGGTGCGCAGGTTTTACTCACCGGTGAGCTGTCTTTGACCGGGTATCCCATCGAGGATTTGGCTCTACGGCGCAATTTCTTGGAGATTTCGCGCTCCTGCCTCACCTCCCTAGCCAGTGAACTAAGCGCCCAGGGAATGGGCGACATGGCTGTTATTGTCGGCCACCCAGACGGTCCCATTTCTGTCGAGGACTCCTCCACAGTCCTTCATCACCCAGCCCGCGCTAGGAATGCTGCGAGCGTGCTGGCAGGTGGCGACGTGGTCGCCACCTATTACAAACACCACCTGCCGAATTATTCGGTATTCGATGAATTCCGGATTTTTGTCCCAGGCGACCGAGGGCTCATTCTCCGGCTGGGGGGCGCTGACCTCGGCCTGGTGATCTGCGAGGACCTGTGGCGCTCTGACGGACCCATAGAGCGATTGAGCGGATATCCGTTGGGTGCCCTGCTGGTTCCGAATGCCTCGCCGTTCGAGCGTGATAAGGACGAGGTGAGAGAACCTCTGGTGAGAACCAGGGCTCAAGCCATGAACGCCCACGTGTGCTACCTGAACTTGGTCGGTGGGCAAGATGACCTGGTGTTTGACGGCGACAGCATGGTGGTAGGTCCAGATGGCACCCGAATCCAGTGGGGTAAGCGTTTTGAGGAAGACCTCATCATCACAGACCTCGATCTACCAGAGGCCCAGATAGATGCCCCTCTCCCTGCGTCGTGTGATCGCGTGAACGTGGAAGTTCGATTACCTGGACCAGGAGAAATCGCACCCACCACACCACCTTCCCGCACCGACAACGAGGTTCTCTGGGAGGCCCTTGTGGTGGGGACCAGGGACTACGTGGAAAAGAACGGGTTCCCGTCTGTCATTTTGGGTCTTTCGGGTGGAATTGACTCCGCGGTGTGCGCCGCTATCGCGGTGGACGCGCTCGGTGCAGATCGGGTTCACGGGGTGAGCCTGCCGAGTGAACACTCCAGCGAACACTCAAGACACGATGCCGAGGATCTCGCCAAGCGCACAGGGCTTCAGTTCAGGACAGAAAGTATCACCGACGTCGTCGCCACTCTCGATTCACAGCTAGGCCTCACAGGACTTGCTGCCGAAAACGTTCAAGCCAGAGCGAGAGCAGTTATCTTGATGGCACTGTCCAATCAGGAAGGGCACCTGGTCCTCACAACCGGCAATAAGTCGGAACTCGCCGTCGGGTATTCCACGATCTACGGTGATTCGGTCGGCGGTTTTGCGCCGATTAAGGATGTCCCCAAGACTTTGGTCTGGGAGTTAGCCAGGTGGCGAAACGAGAGCGCTGAGCGGAGGGGCGATACTCCCCCCATACCGCCCAATTCCATTACGAAGGAACCGAGCGCCGAATTGCGCCCCGGACAGACAGACCAAGACAGCCTTCCCGACTATGCAACCCTCGACGCGATCCTGGAGTTATTGGTCGTCCAAGCTTTGGACGTACCCCAAATCGTGGGGCGAGGGTTTGAGGCATCTATGGTGCAGGAGGTGTCCACGCTGGTCTCTCGGGCCGAGTGGAAGCGCAGACAGGGCGCCATCGGGCCGCGCATCTCCAGCGTCGCGTTTGGCCGTGATCGGCGATTGCCGATCACGACGAGGCTGACCACGTTTGACACATCGCGATAGGCTCGCTCCCATGACTGAGGCCCCCAAGAAAGTTCGTGTGCGCCATTTCCAGAAGGCAAAAGCCGAGGGTATTCGCATCACGGGACTCACCAGCTACGACTTTCTGACCGCCGGGATTTTTGACGCCGCCGGAGTCGATTTTCTGCTCGTCGGTGACTCCGCAGGAAACGTCGTATTCGGCTACGACACGACTGTCCCGGTCACAGTCGAGGAACTGATACCCCTGTGCCGAGGAGTCGTCCGAGCTGCCAAGAGAGCACTGGTGGTGGCGGACCTGCCCTTTGGGTCATACGAGGCAAACGCTGACGATGCTCTCCACACAGCTGTCAGGTTTATGAAAGAAGCAGGCGTGCATGCCGTCAAACTCGAAGGTGGCAGGAGGTCTGCAGCGAGCATTGAGCGGATCGTGCAGGCCGGCATCCCTGTCATGGGACACGTAGGTTTTACGCCGCAGTCTGAGCACGGACTGGGCGGACATGTTGTCCAAGGAAAAGGCGCCGCCAAAAAAGCACTGTTAGACGACGCGAAGGCAGTACAAGAGGCGGGCGCATTTGCCGTTGTCGTGGAAATGGTGCCCGCTGACGTTGCCCGGGAGGTATCGCAGGCGCTCACCATTCCGGTCATCGGCATTGGTGCTGGAGCGGGAACTGACGGACAAATCTTGGTGTGGACTGACTTGGCTGGCCTGTCAACCAAGCGGGTGCCTAAATTCGTCAAACAGTATGCGCAGCTCGAAAAAGACCTTCACGGTGCAGTCTCCGCCTGGATATCCGAAGTAGCAGAGGGCACCTTTCCAGGTCCTGAGCACAGCTTCAGTGACGACTAATCGCGCTTCTTTTCTTCTTCGTCCCATCTAGCAGAACGCTCTCGGGCAATCTCAGGGGCTCGCTCAGCTTCCTCTTTGGTCGAGAACGGACCGTCACGGTGCAGGCCGAGTGACTTTCGCCCCTGTTCAACAGCACCTGTCTTGTGGTTGTACCACCACTGTGGCTGATCTGCCATCGGGGTCCTCCTGTTTAGACTAGGGACGTGCCTCGGGATGAATCTGGATACCTCACCCCAGGAACCTTAGGTCCCACCAGACCGGTACCCTCCACCATCGTGGCACCCGAATATGTCGGGCGCCAATCGCCGAGGGAACACGAAGGCGATGACGTATACACCGCTGAGGAAGTTGAGCTCATTCGGGCGGCAGGAAAAATTGCCGCGGGCGCTGTCGACGCAGTGGGAGAGGCGATAGCGCCCGGTGTTACCACTGATCAGCTTGATGCGATTGCCCACGAGTACGTGATTTCCCATGGTGCTTACCCGTCCACCCTGGGATATCGCGGTTATCCCAAGTCCTGCTGCACCTCGCTTAATGAAGTAATTTGCCACGGAATTCCCGACAATACGGTCATTCTCGAGGGGGATATCGTCAACATCGATATCACCGCCTATAAAGACGGTATGCATGGCGATTTGAACAAGACCTTCATCGCCGGGCACGCGTCAGAAGAAGCCACGCTTCTGGTGGAGAGAACCGCGGAAGCCCTCAATCGCGGCATCAAAGCCGTCGCACCGGGACGAGCCATAAACGTGGTGGGGCGCGCTATCGAGGCATACGCCAAAAGGTTTGGCTACGGAGTAGTCCGAGACTTCACCGGCCATGGAGTGGGTTCCTCCTTCCATTCAGGTCTGATCATTCCGCACTACGACGCCGCCCCTCTTTTCGATCAGATCATGACACCGGGCATGGTGTTCACCATTGAACCCATGTTGACCATCGGAACTTTCCATTGGGATATGTGGGCTGATGGCTGGACTGTCACTACGAAAGACAAGTCTCTCTCAGCACAGTTTGAGCACACCATTGTGGTGACCGAGACGGGAGCGGAGATTCTCACACTGCCATGACCACAGCATTGGGTATAGACATTGGCGGCACCGGGATCAAGGGCGCCAGAGTCGACGTAAATACTGGTGAGCTGGTATCCGAGCGCATCAAGTTCGAAACCCCAGAGGGTGGGCACCCGGACGACATGAGAGAGGTTGTCGCGACCATACTCCAGCAACTCGATGCGAAACCCACCGAACCCACCGGTATCTGTTTTCCTGCCGTCGTGACCCACGGAATTACCAGATCTGCCGCGAATGTCTCACCTCAGTGGATCGATTATCCGGCGGAAAAACAGTTCGCTGAATCTCTGGGCCGGGACATTCATTTTGTCAACGACGCGGACGCTGCCGGGCTCGCCGAGGTGGTTTTTGGCGCCGCGTGCGGAGTATCGGGCTTGGTCATCATGGTCACCTTGGGCACCGGGATTGGAACAGCCCTGTTCATCGACGGAGTCTTGGTTCCCAACACCGAGCTCGGGCACCTCGAAATCGACGGAGTGGACGCAGAGACCCGTGTGTCTAATGCCGCGAGGGAGCGTCTAGGGTATGACTTTCCGACCTGGGGAACACATCTCACTCGCTACTTCTCGCACTTGGAAATGCTTTTCAGTCCAGACCTCTTCATTATTGGTGGTGGGATTTCAAAACAGCACGAAGAGTTCTTTAGCTTCATCGATATCCAGACACCATTGCAGCCAGCTCGACTGCTCAATAACGCAGGAATAGTGGGTGCAGCTTTGCTGGGAAGCAGGCACCTCGCTTAGGAGGCGCCCGGTGTGTCCTGAATGAAAGGACGAAGGCGCGCCAGGTGTTGAGAGCCCACAAGGGCTTCGAGCACCGTCCCATCCTCGTGGTACGCACTCGAATTCACCACTCCTTCGCTATGGAGGAGGGACACCAAATCCCCCCTCTCAAAGGGAATCAGAACCGTCACAGGGATTGTGGGACCAGGGAGACGCTCGTCTATGGCTTCCCTCAATCGCTCTATCCCCTCCCCCGTATGTGCGGACACGAAGACAGCCTTAGGTTCAAGTCCTCGAAGCATCATGGTTGTGGCAGCGGTTACTTGGTCCACCTTGTTGAAAACTACGAGTTCTGGAATATCGCGTGCCCCCACATCGGCAATCACATCTCGAACGGTGTGTAGCTGAGCACCGGGATCAAGGTGAGTCGCATCAACGACATGGATGATGAGGTCAGCTCCGGCGACCTCCTCCAATGTGGAGCGAAAAGCTTCAACGAGTTGGTGGGGTAGCTGGCGTACAAAGCCGACAGTGTCGGTCAGGGTGAACGCTCGTCCCGACGGAGTCTTTGCTTTCCTCACTGTCGCATCCAGAGTTGCAAATAGGGCATCTTCGACCAGCACCCCTGCTCCTGTGAGACGGTTCAACAGAGAGGACTTGCCGGCATTGGTGTACCCCGCAATCGCCACACTGGGAATACCGGTGCGTGTGCGCTGTGCGCGCTTTGTCTCCCTCGAGGGCCCGAAAGACTTGATGTGAGCCCGAAGTTTGGCGATGCGGGTGTTGATTCGCCTTCGATCGAGTTCGATCTTTGTTTCACCAGGTCCGCGGCTACCCATACCGGCTCCCGCGCCGCCGACCTGACCACCCGCCTGGCGGCTCATCGACTCACCCCAGCCTCGAAGCCTGGGAAGCAGATACTGCAGTTGGGCGAGCTCGACTTGAGCCTTACCTTCTCTGGTCTTGGCGTGCTGGGAAAAAATATCCAGAATGACGGCTGTTCGGTCGATGACCTTCACCTTCACCACGTCTTCCAGCGCTCGCCGTTGCGAAGGAGACAATTCAGTGTCTGCCACGACAGTGTCAGCTCCCACTTCGCGCACGATGCCCGCTAACTCCTGCGCTTTGCCCTTCCCGAAATAGGTCGAAGGATCGGGGTGAGGCAGGCGCTGGATCAGGCCATCGAGCACCTCTGCGCCGGCTGTGCTGCACAGAGCCGCAAGCTCCTTGAGTGAATTTTCTGCTTCCACCGCAGTGCCCTGGGAATACACTCCAATGAGGACCACTTTCTCGAGGCGAAGCTCTCGGTACTCAACCTCGGTGACGTCCTCGAGCTCGGTGGACAGGCCTGCCACCCTGCGCAACGCTTGACGCTCTTCGAGGTCGAGGTCTCCTCTGGTTACCGATGACAGCGGCGAGGTGGGTTGGCCTATCGCTCCCCCAAAGACTCGGACGGGAGCGCTAGGTCCAGCTTCGTGGGCCAGAATGCGCTCAATCGGGTCTTTCGTGTCAGACATGGCTTCTAAGCGTACGCCTGCACAGCAGAGAGCTTGCTGTTTCGGACACAAGAATGAGGGTGCGATACGCTCAGGCCATGAGAGGGCCACTTCGGTATCTCCGAGGAGTGCAACACCCCGAGGCGTTCCATGGTCATGGTGTGCGAACCAAGTTCTTCGAGGGTTGGTATGTCAAGCTCGTTTCGGCCGACCTGACCCAGCGTTGGGCCGTCATCCCGGGAGTCTTTCTGGGGCTCGATGGCACCACTCACGAGGCTTTTGTCCAGGTTCTTGACGGCTCAACGGGGCGCTCGTGGTACCACCGTTATGACGTGTCTGATTTCACGGCGAGCGATACCGAGTTTTCTGCACAGGTTGGCCCGAACCGTTTCTCCCAGCACGGAGTGAGCCTCGATCTGCCGCAATTGAAGGGTGATCTTCGCTTCACCTCTCCGCTCGAAGGTTGGCCGGTGACACTGAGAGAACCAGGAATCATGGGCTGGTACGGCCTGGTCCCCTTCATGGAGTGTTTTCACGGCATCGTGTCATTCGGGCACGGTTTAGATGGGTCGCTCCAAGTCGAAGACACCGAGGTTTCTTTCGATGAAGGACGCGGTTACATAGAAAAAGACTGGGGGGAAGCGTTTCCGGAAGGGTACGTATGGTTGCACTCCAATCACATTGAACAAGACCCTGATGCATCATTTATTGGCTCGGTTGCGATCATTCCCTGGCTGGGTGGCGCCTTCAGAGGCTTCATCGTGGGATTACGTCACCATGGCGTTCTCCACCGTTTCACGACGTACAACAAGACTCGGGAAAAGAATCTGACCATTACCGATTCCGAGGTCACGTGGGAGCTGTCGGGCCCTTCGGGCACGCTCTCCATCGTCGCTGAGCGCACCGGCGGAGGGGCGCTACACGCACCAGTCAGAGAAGCGATGCACCAGCGAGTGGAGGAGACCCTGAAAGCCACCTTCCACCTTCGCCATGTATCCCCTAACGGAACCACAGTTCTGGATTCAACCGCTCAGGTGGGAGCAATGGAGGTCTACGGCGATATCGACAAGCTAGTGGGCTTGTCCTAGCGCTGATCGTCGTCGCGGGCGAGCCGCTGCGAGATATAGACCGGGATGAGCGAGAGTAATATCACCACGGTCGCTACGACGTTCACCACGCTCGCCTGGTTGGGGCGCGCCATTTCTTTCAGAATCCACAGCGGGAGGGTATCTACTCCGGGCGGGGCAGTAAAAATGGTGACATACACCTCATCAAAACTGAGTGCGAAAGCCAACAGTGCTCCCGCGATAAACGATGAACGAAACTGCGGGAAGGTCACCAGACGGAACGTCTCCCACAGGCCAGCGCCCAAATCCATGGAAGCCTCTTGGAGACTCGGATTCATTCGTTTGAGCCTGGCGAAAACGTTGTTGAACACCATGACAATGCAGAACGTTGCATGGGAGACAATCAAGCCGAAATAGCCGATATCGATACCCAGCGGGGAAAGGAAGTTGGAGTAGGTATTCGAAAACGCCACACCGGTGACAACGCCAGGTAGGGCGATAGGA
>JBJOIK010000002.1:0-18196 GCA_046047135.1 Actinomycetota bacterium | reverse complement strand
CCAAAAGATGTCGAGTACCTCTTAATGACGCCTTGAGAGGTTTCTTCCGCGACCCGGGTATAGAGGTCAATACGAGTATCTAACTCGACCGCCATATGTGGGTCCTTCCGAAGCGATAATTTCCAGCCCCATTGGTTAGGCTGTGCTGGTTGCCCTAAGCACTCCACCCTAATTCTTTCCCTTGCACAGTAGCGCGAGTAGACGATGGAAACCTCTGAACTAGTAATCCTTCTCGACGAAGGCGGCACTCAGGTGGGCACCGCCGAGAAATCGACCGTCCACACCACGGACACCCCACTCCATCTCGCCTTCTCGTGTCACATATTCAATGAAGCCGGGCAAGTGCTGATCACCAGGCGTGCCCTCACGAAGAAGACATGGCCAGGGGTCTGGACCAACTCCGTTTGTGGTCATCCTGGTCCAGGTGAAGCAATGGAGGACGCCATCAGGCGTCGAGCACTCGATGAGTTGGGCCTCGACCTCCGACACATCGAAGAAGCACTCCCCGATTTTCGTTACCGCGCTATCGATGCGTCGGGAATCGTAGAAAACGAAATCTGCCCTGTCTTTCTGGCGCTTGCAGGGACGGACCCCTCTCCTGCTGCGGAAGAAGTATGCGAGTGGCAATGGGTTGAGCCCTCATCGCTACGGGACTCAGTGGGTAAGACTCCGTTTGTCTTCAGCCCGTGGCTTGTCGACCAGCTGGAGCAATGGAAGGGAGCCTACGGCTTCGACACGTCGGTGCGGTGAAAATTCTGAAACGACCGGGACGCGGTGGGACCCCGCTGACCCTGATACCTGCTTCCGTACTTCTCTGAGCCATAGGGATGCTCAGCTGATGAGGACAGTCTGAAAAAGCACAATTGGCCAATTTTCATCCCTGGCCACAACGTAATAGGCAAAGTGGCCACATTACTCAACTCGAGGGTTACATGACCCGAAAAGCCAGGGTCGATAAAGCCCGCAGTGGAGTGGGTCAGAAGTCCAAGGCGACCCAAAGAGCTCTTACCCTCCAACCTGGCGGCAATGTCGTCGGGGAGGGTGACAACTTCAAAGGTGGCACCGAGCACAAATTCGCCTGGGTGCAAAACAAAAGCTTCCTTCGCGTCGACCTCCACCAATCGGGTCAAATCGGGCTGGTCGAGTGCCGGGTCAATGTGCTGGTACTTGTGGTTATCGAAAAGCCGGAAGAAACGGTCCAGGCGAACATCAACACTCGAGGGCTGCACCATGGCCATGTCGAGAGGGTCAAGTCCAATACGGCCGGAGTCGAGTTCGCTGCGAATATCGCGGTCAGAGAGAAGCACCAGACCAGACTAGTAGACTCTGTCTCTAGCCTTTGGGTGGGCTTCGCGAGTGTAGTTCAATGGCAGAACTTCAGCTTCCCAAGCTGATGGCGCGGGTTCGATTCCCGTCACTCGCTCTCAGATCAGTCTGTTAGTTCCGCGATCCTGAGACAGAAAACGAACCACGTGTTCGTCCACAATGATGTCCGAAGGTGTCAGTGGCCTCTTCAGATACAGGCCGTCCAAACTCGTTAAGCGACTAAATGCAACATAGGTTTGGCCAGGAGCAAAAGCTCTGGGTCCCAAATCTATGACCGCTTGATCCAAGGTCTTTCCCTGAGCCTTATGGATTGTGACGGCCCACGCGAGTCGAAGGGGAAACTGGGTGAACTCGGCGACAACATCATGGGTGAGGGTCCTCGTCGAGGTCTGATACTCATAGCGAACCTTCTCCCAGGTCACTGGCTCCACCAGAACGCTCTCACCGTCGACATCGACAATGACGGTGTCGGTGATCTTCTCCACAGTTCCGAGTGTTCCGTTCACAAACCGAGGACCATCGGTCCCGCCCGTGTCGTTTCGGAGAAACATCACCCGTGCTCCGGGCTTGAGAACCAGCTCGTCATCCGCCGGATAAGCGGAAGTGGATCCGAAGTCTCCCTCGATAGCTGCTTGAGCAATTTTTGCTTTTCCCGGTAAGCGTTCAAGAGCGAGCGAGTTAATCCTGGTTACGGCCTGGTTGGTGGTCGCCAGGGTGATCAGGTCGGGGTCTTCGGGTGTTCGCATACCCTGTTCGTTGAGCATGCGGCCCATCTCAGGGTCCATACGCCCTTCCCTCAAAGCGTTCAGAACTGCGCGGAATTCCGAATCCGCTTGCCGATGAATCACGTCAAGTTCGTGAATAGTCATCTCGGTCGCAGACCACACTTTCGCGTCAAAGAACCAGGGGGACCGATAGCGATCCTGGTAGTAGGCCTTTTCGGCCTGCCCTGACACCACCGGCGCTAGCTGGTAGGGGTCGCCAAACATAATCAATTGCACGCCACCAAACGGCGAATTTTTCCGACGCTTCGCTTGTCGTAATCGACGGTCTATAGCGTCCATGACATCCGCGGAGACCATAGAAACTTCGTCAATCACAAGGGCGTCGAGGTGTGACAGCACCGCCAGAGATTCTTTGGCAATAAAACCCAGTTCCCTGTCGCTAATGATGCCGATTGGCAAGCGAAGGAGTGAGTGGATTGTTTGTCCTCCGACCGCAAGTGCCGCTACTCCGGTGGGAGCACACACCGCCACTACTTTGGCGGTCTGCTCCACAAAAGACTGTAGAAGGGTCGACTTCCCTGTTCCTGCTCGGCCCGTAACGAAAAGGTGGTCAGTGGTGTTTTCCATGTGGGCAAGGACACGTTGTTGCTCGGCACTCAACACCACCCCGCTCATGCCCATCCCATTCTCACAGTCGCCAACCAACCTAGGATGGCATCTATGTGGCCAATACTCCGGAGGTTTGGGCTACTCGCTATCGGAGTGGTCGCACTCTGGTTGTTGACTGTTCTCGCACTCAACGTCACCATTTATTCGGCCAGTGGCTTCGTGCAGTCCTATCTGCGAGCGCTCGAGGCAAGCGATTACGGTCTTGCCGCATCCACTGCGGGGCTTACCAGGGCTCCCCAGATACTTCCTGTGGTCGCCGATACACCCAAGAACCCCCGCATCGTGGGGACGAATTCTTTGCCCACCGGTGAACTGGTTCTGCAAGCAGAATACGAACTTGGTGACGAGACCTACCAGAGCGTTTTCGTGGTGAAACCGGGAGAGCCCGTCCTGGGATTCTTCGATACCTGGACATTCTCCACACCACCGCTCGCCACACTCCAGTTCTCCATCATCGGTGACCAGCGGGTGTCGGTCTCTGGGGTGCAACTCGACACCAGCACTCTAGGAGTTCCCCCTTCCACAACGGTGTTTGTTCCCGGTCGCTACGTATCGACCTTGGAAACGGAGTGGATTAGCGCAGAACCTGTGACCAGTGACGTCATCGAAGCGGAGAGCACCCTGTCTGTCCGCTTACAGGTGTCACCCACCCCGCAACTCCTCGACACAACACGCGATGCGCTGGAGGCTTATCTCAACGGATGCACTGACCAGGGTGTGCTGCAGCCCGCGGGGTGCCCGTTTGGAGTGTCCATCGATGACCGAGTGTTGGGTTCACCAACCTGGACCATCATTGATTACCCGACAATCGAGTTGAGCCTTGCTGCTGACAGGGCCACGTGGACCATGGTCGCGGAAGGTGGTGTGGCGGAGGTTCGAGCCCAAGTTCAGTCTCTCTTTGATGGCTCCGTCACAGAATTCAGCGACACTGAAACCTTTGAGGTAATCGGCATCGTCCGGGGGACGACCACCGATCAGCCCGTGCTCAACCTTTACTAAACTTCTCGTCCCGGAGGGCAAGCCCTCGCAGCATGTCGTTATACGCGCTGAGCTCTTGATCGCCATCCCGGTCGGCTGCCCGATCGCGCCTCTTGTTCTTCCGGTCATCACTCTTGCTCCACGACCAGGTCACCACGATCGCGAGAATGAGAGTCGGAATCTCTCCCAAGCCCCAGGCAAGTTCGCCTCCGTTCTGTTGGTCCCTCAGCGGTTCTAGCCCCCACTCTCGGCCCATCGCTCCAAACCAATCGGGCACCAATAATCCAGTCCCATAAATCAGGCTGAGTCCAAAGAAAGCGTGAAAGGCCATGGTGGCCAAGACGATAATCAAGCGCAAAGGGTAAGGGGGATTGTGGGGAGAGGGGTCCACTCCCACCAGCGACTGTGCGAACAAGTATCCCGAGAATAGGAAGTGCAGGATCATCCACTGATGCCCGAGGTGCTCTCGAAGTGCCCACTCAAAAAGCGGGGAGTAGTAGAAGACGATCAAGGACACCCCAAAGATCACAGCTGCCACGACTGGATGACCCAGAACGGCGAGATATTTCGAGTGAACCGCCAGCAGGATCCACTCTCTGGCGCCCCTGGAGCCATCTTTTCTCGCGGCGATTGCCCTGGAGGCGAGAGTTACCGGTGCACTCAGCACGAAGAGTAAAGGTATTGCCATGCTGAGCATCATGTGGGCGAGCATGTGAACACTGAAAAGGTAGGTTCCATAGACCGCAAGTCCGGAATTGGTCGACAACGCCAGCAAGATCATCCCGGAAATCCACATCAGCGTCCTCGAAACCGGCCACGAATCCCCCCGCTGTGTGAGGCGCAGGTGGCCCCAGAGATAGAACACCGAACCCATCACCACAATCAGGACCCACACGACATCGAATTGCCACACGGTGACAATTCGCCCCCAGGTGAATTCAGGAGGTAGGGGCTCTCCGGTCAAAATCTCTGCCGGTGTGGCAGGACCGACCTCGCCAGCGGGAATCTCGGGGACAGGAGTTTGTGTCCGAGCCAGCGCGCTAGCGAGCCCACTGGCTACTCCCATAAGAGCGAGCTCGGCCGCGACAATCCGGAGCGTCACACCCCGCCAGGTTGCATCCGATGTGATGACCCGGTGAATCAGCCGTCTGCGATACACAGCACCAAAAACGGCCAAGAGCAACAGTGATAGCACTTTTCCCAGAACCAGGGCTCCGTAAGGTGTGAACAAGCCTTCGGCATCACCGACTCGTAACCACGCGTTTGTCATCCCTGACACCGCCACCACCACAAAGCTCACTAGGGCAATGGTGGAGTAGCGCTCCAGAATGGTGCCAAAGGCTATGCGACTTCGCCCCTGTGACCAGCCGATCATGGCGACCGTGGCGAGGCCCCCCACCCACATCGCAGCAAAAACGCTGTGGGTGAAGGATGCGCTGACGGCTGCCTCATGGTTGGCGGTACCCGCCGCGTGGCCAAGCTCGGCCAGAGGCCATAAGGAGGCCACAGCAATAAGTCCTACGAAGAACACGGCAGTGTGAGAACGGACCATCAGGGACAGCACTGTGACTGTGGCTGCGAGCAACGTAGTAATGAGCCATGCCCTTCCCACCTCAGTGTCTACAAGGAAGAGCCATAACACATCGCCAAATCGAGCGCTCACGCTGACGGGCTCTAGATACACCGCCAGAAAGGTGAGAAAAGCTGTTGTCGCCGACGCGACCGTCATCACACCTGCTCCCAGTGCAGACACCACGAGAGACCACTCAAAGGATTTTTCTTTGGGCCCCAGGACAAAAGCCGCCACCATCAGGCTTCCGACAGCGAGAGCGGCCCCGAAGTGCACACCAGCTTTGGCCAGAGGAAGACCGTAACGCACGGCAGCACCCGGATCAATCAACGGCAGTGGCTGTGCCCCGCCACCCACAAGAAGTCCAAGAGTCAGAGCAATTCCTAGCCCCGCGAGAAAGAACCCCGCCACCCACAGCACGGAGAAGGGCACTCGAGTGGTCACGCTGAGAGTTTAGAGGGACCACCTGGACGAGGACAGGGCACTAAAAGCATCAGGGACGACCACCACTGGTCGTCCCTGATAAATGAGTGAGTCAGAAACTACTTGACAGAAGCCTTCAGCTTGCTACCAGCAGAAACCTTGACGCTCTTGGATGCGGCAATCTGGATTGTCGCACCGGTCTGGGGGTTGCGTCCCTGACGTGCTGCACGGTTCGTGCGCTCGAAGGAGACCCATCCGGGGATGGTGACCTTGTTGCCCTTGGCAACTTCCTTGGACACCACGGTGAAGATAGCGTCAACGACGCCGTTCACTGCTGCCTGGCTGTGGCCAGTGTGCTGAGCAACTGCTGCAACAAGTTCTGAGCGATTCATATCTGTGTCCTCCTCGGACTTGGTAGGTATTTCGGCTCGGCCCAGAATCACTCCCGAGCCACCAAAAAA
This sequence comes from Actinomycetota bacterium, assembly GCA_046047135.1. Taxonomy (GTDB): domain Bacteria; phylum Actinomycetota; class Actinomycetes; order Actinomycetales; family Microbacteriaceae; genus Pontimonas. The sequence continues at coordinate 12,044 of JBJOIK010000002.1, read as the reverse complement.
GCTACCAGCTGGACTTCGTAATGCCCGGTAATTCGCCTCGGTGTGCCATTTCGCGGAATCTGACGCGGGAAACACCGAACTTACTCAGGAAACCACGAGGGCGACCATCGATGGAGTCACGACCCCGAACGCGAACGGGAGATGCGTTACGAGGCAGTTTCTGCAGGCCCAGTCGGGCTGCTTCACGGGACTCGTCCGTGCCGTTAGGGTCAACCAGAGCCTTCTTGAGCTCAAGTCGCTTCTCGGCGTAACGCTCAACAATCACTTTGCGCTGTTCGTTGCGCGCAATCTTGCTTTTCTTAGCCATGCTTATCGCTCCTCGCGGAATTCAACGTGCTTGCGCACTACGGGGTCGTACTTCTTCAAAACCAGACGGTCAGGGTCGTTACGACGGTTCTTACGGGTGACATAGGTGTATCCGGTGCCCGCTGTGGAGCGAAGCTTGATAATGGGCCGGATGTCTTGTGCTTTTGCCATTAGATCTTCTCCCCTCGGGCGAGCAGTTCGGCGACGACTGACTCAATGCCGCGAGCATCAATGGTCTTGATGCCCTTCGCGGACAACGTCAGGGTGACGTTGCGCTTGAGCGACGGCACAAAATACGTCTTCTTCTGAATATTGGGGTCGAACCGACGCTTCGTGCGGCGGTGCGAGTGTGAGATGTTGTGTCCAAAACCAGGGGTGGCTCCGGTCACTTGGCAGACTGCTGCCATAGTTTCCTCCTGTTATCGCTACCGTAGGGCTACTGCCCTACCCAAGGTCACTTGTCGGCACGCAATCAGAGACTTTTTCCGAAGAGAGGCCTCTGTGCGCACAAGATACAGCGCAATGTGGCTGAACCAGAGAGCTATGTTACGCGGACTTTGGCCCAGAAACAACCCCAGCCTGACAATCGGGACAGACTCCAAAAATGTCGACAATGTGCTGGGGGGACCCGTAACCGTGCTCAGCGGCCATTTTCTTGGCCCACTCCTCAACTTCCCCTGCCTCGATTTCTGTGGTGGCACCGCATTCACGACAGATCAGGTGGTGATGGTGTCCCGGTGAGCACGCTCGGTAGAGGTTTTCGCCGTCCCGGGTGAGCGCATCGGCGCTGCCTTCTTCGGCAAGCGCATTGAGGGTTCGATAGACGGTTGCGAGGCCAATAGAGGACCCCAGGCCACGCATTTTCTGATGAAGCTCCTGGGCGCTCACAAAATCAGGTGTGGCCTCCAGTGCCTGCCACACTTCCTCTCGTTGCTTCGTGTTGCGCTTCATATCTAGTGGGGAGCCTCGTGGGTGTGGGGGTCGTGGGCATCGTCAATTATTCCGAGCTCTCCTGAATTCTCGGGGTGAAGGAGACCTAAACCATAGGCTTTGGCCAAATTAGCCGGTGTCAGCACTTCTTCTGGAGGACCATCGGCCACCACGTATCCGCTGACCAGAATGACGTGATCTGCCGCTTTGGCCTCTTCCAAATCGTGGGTCGTGAATACCACCGAACAGCCCCTGGCAGGCTCCTCGTGGATGATGTCGTCGATGGTCTGGGCGGAGTGAATATCAAGACCTGTAAGGGGTTCATCCATAAACAAAATCGAATGCTCTTGAGCTAGCGCTTGAGCAACAAAAACTCTTTGTCGCTGGCCTCCGGAAAGCCTCGAGACCTGTCGGTTCGCCAAATCGTCGATGCGCAAGAGAGCCATCGAGTCCCGCACTCTCTGTTTATCCTCCGAGGTTTGTCTGCCCATCAGGCCTAGAGTCGCGTAGCGACCCATCGACACAACCTCTTTGACCGTCATCGGAACACCGGGGTTCACACTCATGTGTTGAAGCACATAGGCGATGTCGGTGCGGGCGTCCTGAGGTTCCCGCCCCATCACCGTCAGAGTCCCCGATTGAAGGGGCAGCAAACCTGCTGCAGCATGCAACAGAGTCGACTTGCCGCTGCCGTTTGGCCCAATGATTGCGGTAATTGCGGCGTGGGGGACGCTAAATGATGATTGCCCAAGCGCGACATTTCCGTGGCGGAGCACGACCACGTCGGTGCCGATAATGACGTCACTCATGCGGTCGCCCTCTGCCGAAGAGATTCCACCAGATTCTTGAGGCTCAAGACGATGAAAAACAGGATGATCGGCACCAACGCCATGGTGGCCGAAGCGGCCGTTCCCCAGTAGTAACTGACGGTCAGTCCAATCCAGACTGAGATGACTCCCACCGCGGCTGCTACTGCCATCATTTTCGTCACCGTATTGACAAGGAGGCTAGCAAGCGCGGGCGGCCCCACGAGTAGGCCGAAAACCAGCAGTGTTCCCACCGATTGGTAGCTCCCGATGACGGCCAAAGCAATCAACACCAGTAGCGCCGCGTGGGCAAAGCCGGGGCGCATGCCCAAAAGCTCGGCCTTATCTCTGGAGAGGCTGAGGGCAATGAGTGGTCGATACAGCACTACTGACGCCACCAGCACTATCCCGAGAACGATCAGCTGTCCGACGATATCTCCCCAGCTCACCCCCAAAGCATCACCAAAGAGGATGCTGGTCAAACTGCCGGAATACGAATCTAAGCGGGAGATAATGACAACGCCGAGGGCCAACATTCCGACGAAAAGTAGGCCAATGGATGTGTCTTCACCTAGGACTGTCTTCCGCTGCACCAGTTCGATAGCCGCGACCATGATGGCGGCGGCGATGGCCGCTCCTACGAGAGGATTAATGTCGAGCACAATGGCCGCAGCGACGCCAGGAATCACCCCGTGAACAAAGGCGTCACCAAAAAAACTCATTCCACGCAACACCAGCCACGTGCCCACTGTGGAGGCCATTAGGGCGGCGAGCACACCACCCAAGAGGGCTCGCTGTTGAAAGCCGAGCTCAAAAGGGGCTAACCACCATTCCACGGGGCTAGTCTCCCAGCGCCGTGGAGATACGGGAAGCGTTGGTCTTCATCATGTCGATGTAGTTCTCTGCGCCAGATCCAGGGCCACCCAAGCTTCCCACGAACAATTCCACGACGCTGACCTGGCCACCCACTTCAGTGGACAAAATTTCCAACACTTCGGTCGAAGCAGCGGTGTTGCCGAAAATCGCAGTGATTCCCTGCGAGCGGATGATTCGCACGAGATCTGCAAGTTCTTCGGAATTGGGCTCACCGAGCGTTGAACCTCCAGGAATTACAACGCCGACAACCCGGAAACCGTAGCGCTGCGCAAAATAGCCAAAAGCGTCGTGGTCGGTGAGCAACACCCTGTTCTCGTCCGACACCGCATCCAACACTGTGACGACCTCAGACTCGGCATCCCTAATGGATTGGGCAACCGAGTGGCCGCACTCATCAAAGGTGGAATCACCTTGCTCCGCAAGTGCCTCACCAATCGCGATGGCGCCCTGTGCAACCCGGTCCATATCAAGCCAGAAATGCGGGTCAAATTCTCCATGGTCGTGGTCGTGCGAGCCTTCTTCCTCGTGGTCGTGGTCGTCCGAGCCTTCTTCCTCGTGGTCGTGGTCGTCGTGAGAGTTCTCGTCCCCAAAAGGGAGGGGATCCACTAATTCCGCAATCGAGAGAATGGGGACACCCTCTGCTGCCAAGTTATCGAGCGCGTCGTCGAGCCCCTCCTCGAGCATTAGGCCGTTAGCGACGACAAGGTCCGCTTGCGCCATGTCGGCAACTTGGGCTGAGGAGGGTTGAAAGTCGTGGGGGTCCGCTCCTATCGGCATCAGCACCGTCATGGTGGAGTCTGTACCTATTGCACAGGTCAGAATGTCTCCCACCACGCTTCCCAGAATCGTGGTGGTCACCACGACAGAGGGACCCTCTAACGTCTCGGAAGCTTGAGGCGCCTGCTCCAGAGCGGTCTCAGTAGGCACTTCGGAAGGGCTAGCACAAGCGGGGAGGACAAGTGCCCCCGCGACAACGGCAATCGAGCCAAGGATTCTCATGCCCAGAAGGCTACATCTTATTGAGAATGATTGTCAAACTCAATCAAGCAGGAGCGCTGGCTCCTCCATGACTGCCGCCACATCTGCTACGAACTTGCTCGCCACATCCCCATCCACCACACGATGATCGAAACTTGCTGCCACCGTGGTCACCATCCGCGCTCGAATTTCACCATTAACAACCCAAGGCTTCGGCTTGATAGTGCCCAGAGCCACAATGGTTACCTCTCCTGGATTCAAAATGGGTGTGCCGGTATCGACACCAAAAGAACCCAGGTTTGTAATCGTGATGGTCCCGCCGCTCATATCCTCGGGCTTGGTTTTTCCTTCCCTGGCGGTGACCGTCAGGTTCTCCAGCGCCATCGCCAAATCGCGCAGACTCAAGGTTTGAGCATCCTTGATGTTGGGAACAATAAGGCCCCTCGGCGTCGCGGCAGCAACCCCCATGTTCACAAAGTGGTGAACGATGATTTCTTCCTCAGTCCAGGTGGAATTGACGGTGGGATTCCGCTGAACAGCCCACATCATGGCTTTCACCATCACCAAGAGCGGAGAAATCTTGATTCCCGCAAAATCAGGAGACGCTTTGAGGCGCTTGACAAAATCCATCGTGCGCGTGGCGTCGACATCAACGAACACCGAAACGTGGGGAGCAGAAAACATGCTCTTGACCATCGCCTGGGCAATCGCCTTCCGAACACCCTTAACCGGAATTCGATCTTCCCGATTTTCGGGCCATTGGGGTGTCTCCAGGTTGCGGAACACAGTGGCCTGACCGGCGTGACGAATGACATCATCGCGCAGGATTTCGCCCCCAATCCCGCTACCGGAAATGGACTCCAAGCTCACTCCCAGATCCTTCGCGAGCTTTCGAATTGGGGGTTTCGCGATAACTGGCGAAGAATCTGCAAGAGGCAAGTCAGCTGAAACGGGCGAAGTAGAGGGGGCCTGGGTTTCGGCCATGGCCGACGCTTTCCGTCGCCTAGACGTCGGAGTAGTCGGTCCTGTCCCGTAACCCACCAAATTCTTAGGCTGCGCACTCTCGGCGCTCACGCTGGCCTGAACATCACCCACCGCTTCGGTGACTCCGCTGTCTGGTTCAGGCTCACCGCCCTCTCCCACAACACTGATGATGGGAGCTCCCACGGGCACAGTGTCACCCTCTTTCACCAGCAGTTCTTTGACCACTCCAGAAAACGGGGACGGTAACTCGACGAGAGATTTTGCAGTCTCAATTTCACACACAACCTGGTTCACGGCGACCGTGTCTCCGGGTTTCACTCGCCAACTCACGATTTCGGCCTCAGTAAGACCCTCTCCCACATCAGGCAAGGGGAATGTGAATTGCGACATAGCTACTCCTTACACCCTCACGATTAGTAAGCCAGGCTTCTATCGACTGCGTCAAGTATGCGGTCAGCGTCTGGCAGATAGATGCTTTCGAGGCGCGCCGGAGGAAATGGGGTGTTGAAGCCGCTCACTCGCACAACGGGAGCTTCCATCACGTAAAAGGCCTTCTCAGCAATGGTGGCAGCGATTTCACTTCCCACACTGACATTGCCGGGTGCTTCCTGCGCCACCACCGCACGACCCGTTCGTCGCACAGATTCCAGGATGGTGTCGTAGTCAATGGGGGAAAGCGATCGCAGGTCAATCAGTTCGAGGCTTATTCCTTCACCCTGAGCTATCTCAGCCGCCTGATGCATCACGCTCACCATTGCCCCGTGGCCAATGATGGTCACGTCTGTTCCCCTTCGAACTATCCGAGCTTCGCCCATGTGGGCTCCGGCAGAATCCCTCTCCACCGGAGCTTTATGCCAATAGCGGCTCTTGGGTTCCAGATAGATGACCGGATCGTTCGATCGGATTGCGTCCTGAATCAACCAATAAGCATCGTGAGGAGTCGCGGGAGATACCACTCTCAACCCCGCAGTGTGAGCAAAGTAAGCCTCGGGGCTTTCTTGATGATGCTCGACAGCTCCAATGTGGCCGCCGTAGGGAATCCGGATCACGACCGGGAAAGATTGGGTGCCCTCGTGGCGAAGCGTGAGCTTGGCTAATTGGGTGACAATCTGATCCATGGCGGGGAAGACGAATCCGTCGAACTGTATTTCGCATACAGGTCGCCATCCCCGCATTGCCAACCCGATGGCGGTGCCGACAATTCCCGACTCTGCCAGCGGAGTATCGATCACTCGATTGGGTCCAAACTCGGCTTGCAAACCCTCGGTAACCCTAAACACCCCGCCCAGCTGTGCGATGTCTTCACCCATCAGCATGACCCGATCGTCGGCGGCCATCGCTGCCCGTAAGCCCTCTGTTATTGCTTTAGCGAGAGGAAGATCGGTCATGCTGACTCCTCCTCAAACGATGCAAGATATTTGCGCAGCCACTCCGACTCCTCCGTGGTCACCGGGTGCGGGTCACTGTAAACATGGGTAAACATGGATTCAACAGGCGGGCTCTCCAACGCGAGCGTGCGGGCACGAATATCGGAGGCAAAATCCTCCGCCTCGGTTGCGATGTCCGTAAAGAACGACTCCTCGATGCCGAGCCCTGTGAGATATGCCCGATAGCGGTCGATGGGGTCGTGAGCTTGCCAAAAGGCCAGCTCGTCCTCATCCCGATATTTCGTCGGATCATCACTCGTGGTGTGCGCGCCGATTCGATAAGTCAACGCTTCGATAAAGTGCGGTCCTTGCCCGGAGCGTGCCGCATCCATCGAGAGCCTGGTAGCGGCATAACTCATCAAGACATCGTTGCCATCAATCTGGATACTGGGCAGGCCAAAACCTGCGGCACGCTCGAACAATGGAGTCCTTGACTGCACCCGAACCGGGACCGAGATGGCCCAATGATTGTTTTGAAGAAAGAAAACCTGGGGAGTTTGGTAGCTCTGGGCAAAAATCATGGCCTCATTGGTGTCTCCCTGACTGGTCGCACCATCCCCAAAATAGACCAACACCGCTTCGTCTTTGTCTAAGTCTCCAGACCCACACTTGCCATCAAACCCAATTCCCATCGCATACCCGGTGGCGTGCAGAGTGTGAGACCCGATGACCAGCGTGTAGAGGTGAAAGTTCTGGGTCTTGGCAGGGTCCCAGCCCCCGTGCGTGACACCGCGGAGCATACGGATAATGTCGAGCAAATCGAGGCCCTTGAGAAAAGCGACGGAGTGCTCACGATAGGCGGGGAAAATCTGGTCATGAGGCCTGGTTGCGAATCCGGACCCCACCTGCGCTGCTTCTTGACCAATGCTTGGCACCCACAGGGCCATCTGTCCCTGCCTTTGCAGGTTTCCTGCCTCGACATCAAAGCGTCGAACCACCGCCATCACACGATAAAACTCGCGAAGTTCGGTCTCAGTGAGATGAACAATTGCCTGGTGGTATGCCTCATTGCGATCGTTGACTACCAGTTGCCCGTCTGGTGCCAGCAGGCGCAACGTCGCGTCGGTGTAGGGCATGGCTCTAATCTAGCGGGGCCCCTCCCTGCGAGAAGCCATTGTTCGGATACAACGGTGACCAGCCCGTGCCATAGCAACCCCACACCTCATTGGCGCCAGTTACCAAGACAGGGCATAGTAAGAGCATGCTTCGTTTCCTCCTCCGTTTGCTCGTCAATTCGTTGGCTCTCGCAGTTGCAGTGTGGATTGTCCCCGGGCTCACGATGGTCCCCTACGCAGAGGGCGAACCCGTCATTGCTGGTGGTCCAAGCCTCGAACTCATCGTCAGTTACCTCTTTGTCGCCTTCATTTTTGGCCTCATCAATGGGATCGTCGGCAACGCGATCCGCATCGTCGCGTTCCCGCTCTATGTGCTGACCTTGGGCCTGATCGCACTTGTCGTCAACGGTCTTCTCTTGCTGTTGGTCACCCAGGTGTCAGAGTGGCTCACCTTTGGATTGTTTGTGCAAGATTTCTATTGGGGAATTGTGGGTGCCCTGGTGCTGAGCCTCATGAGCTGGGTCCTCGGCATGATCCTGCGGCCCCTGGTGGGGCGGGCACGCTAACTCGTGAGTCTTTTCGCATCGAACACCATCGAGCTACCTGAGTTCGTCGGTGTCTCAAAACGAGGCAGTTGACCGAGCGCTGGCGAGTCATCGAGCTCTAGCGCCGTTGCCACATACGAGCTCCTGGAGTGTGCGTGGGCAGTGTTACCAGGAGCTGAACCACTGTGCTTTTCGACCCTCGTAATCCCTGAGGTCACATCGCTTCCACCTAGTTTTGGCACCACATCATCCCGGTGTGTAATGGCCACAGCCGGATAGGTACCCGTCACCGATACGGTGCCCAGTGGGGCTCCCACCGTCAGTAAACCCGCTGTCGAGTACCGGCCTGATTGAGCGAGCCTCGCAGCAACAATCCCCCCTTGCGAGTGCCCGGTGAAGGTGACCGGGTCTCCTGCCCTCACTCCGGCGAGAGTCATGGCCTGTGTGACGGCGAGTAACGATGCTGCGCTGGCGCCTGCAATCAGGGCGATGTTGCTTTCCATATCGAAAGGTTCCGAGGAGGTTCCCATGCTCCACTCCTTGGTGCCGGCTATATAAACCTCATAGTGGTAGGTACCGTCGGGGAGTGAAAATCGATCAACCCGGATGGGGCTATCTCCTTCAGGAATTCTGGAGACCCGGTCCGCGAAAGACGCTGGGGGCCGCACACCCTGCTCTATCGAGGTGATCAGAGCCACACCAGTCCTTGAGGACTCAGGACTCTCTGGTGTGACGAGCGTTGCCGCGAGGGCAATCGGGTCGGACTCGAGCGCCTGTTCCGGCGGGGCTCCTAGCGCTGTCGCAACCGCAAGCGCACACAACCTCTCCCATGATTCATCCCACATGCGAGCCCTAGCGCGCTCCTGATCCCCCGCATCCACCGCGTAGCGGCGAAGAGCAAGCAATAGCCAAGTCACATCATCAATGAGACCTCGCGCTCTCATACGAAGGGCTGTGGGGTCACCTCTAGGAGCGATGTCAATTCCAAGGGTGATGGAACTGGCCGCTGACACCAGACCGAGCTGTGTCCAGGTGGACTCCGCGATGGCGAGTCCCTCACGGAGAATTCCCTCGAGTGCTAGCAGGTGTTCGTCAGACACCCAGATAACTCCTGGCCCCCATATTCGAAAAGCATCATCAGCCATAGTGACCCGAATACCCGCTACCGAGGTGCTCGAGAGCGCGTGCGAGTGTGAGCGCATCGCTCGCGAGGTCGAACACTCGAACCTCACATTGCAACTGACTCGGTCCCCTCCATTGCGGTGATGACACCAGCTGTTGAGCACGAGTGGCCCAGGTCACGAGCGCTCCTGCTAATTCGGGCAGACCCTCCTGTGCCACTCACTTCACCCCCGACCGGAGTGTGCCAGGGTCCTGCTGTGCACCCAGCACGTCCTCCCCACCATCCAGGTGAAGGAAGAAAAAATCCCCGGTGGACAACAAAATAGGGAAGAATAGGGGAGGGAAATCTCCCAGACAGGAAGGTGACCATGTCTCGACTGGGCCACCAACCACTTAGCCCACTCGATGGTCGCTACAAAGAAACAACTCAAGCTCTCGGTGAATTCTTGAGCGAAGCCGCGCTCAATCGCGCCCGAGTCTCAGTCGAAATTGAATGGCTCATCACGCTGTGCAATGAGGGAGTTGCTGGCACTACGCCGCTACCGGACCAGACCCAACGGGCTTTACGCGAGGTGGTCACCAACTTTGGGCCTGACGATATCGCCACCCTTGCAGAGCTAGAAGCAACGACCAAACACGATGTGAAAGCAGTCGAATACTTCGTTCGACAAGTCCTAGAGCGCCACGGACTAGAGGGCCTGAACGAGCTGGTTCACTTTGGGTGCACCAGCGAGGACATTAATAACACTGCCTATGCGCTAATCATCAAAGAGGCCATGGCCGAAGTGTGGTTGCCCGCTTTCCTGGCTGTTCACACGCGACTCGCTGAACTGTCGCACGCGTGGAAAGACCAGCCGATGCTGGCCCGCACTCACGGTCAACCCGCGACTCCGACCACGTTTGGTAAAGAGCTGGCTGTGTTTGCTGCTCGCCTCTCTCGCGTGCACGAGAGAATTACGAACGTCCCGTCGCTGGCGAAATTCTCTGGCGCGACCGGAACCTTCTCAGCGCATGTGGTTGCGGAACCAGCCGTGAACTGGCCCGTGGTGAGCAAGAACTTCGTTGAGGGTCTGGGGTTGACCTGGAATCCGCTCACCACCCAAATCGAATCTCACGACGCCACCGCACAGCTGTTGACCGCCATCAGCCACGCCAATCGAATCCTGCACAACCTGGCCACCGACATGTGGACCTACATCTCACTCGGGTACATCACCCAAATTCCAGAACCTGGTGCCACCGGGTCGTCAACGATGCCCCACAAGATCAACCCGATCAGGTTTGAAAACGCCGAAGCAAACCTAGAGCTTTCGAGTGCGCTGTTGGATGCGCTCGCCGCCACCCTCGTCACAACTCGTTTGCAACGAGACCTCACGGACTCCACCACCCAAAGAAACATCGGTGTCGCGCTGGGCCACTCCCTGTTGGCTCTGAGCAACCTGAACAAGGGCTTGCATGAAATTGACCTCAACTCTGAAGCTCTCGACTCGGATTTAGAGAACAACTGGGAGGTTTTGGCCGAAGCCATTCAGACTGTGATGCGAGCAGAAATAGTCCGGGGGTCTTCCCGCGCGACAGATCCTTACGCGATTGTCAAAGACCTCACGCGTGGGCGTTCCGTTGATCACGCGACTCTTCAGGCGTTCGTGGCCAACCTCGATATCTCGGAGGACGCCAGGAAGCGACTGCATCACCTCACGCCGCGGCAGTATGTGGGCCTCGCCTCAGCGTTGGTGGATTACCTGACCTAGTCGTTGCCCGTTCCGGTGGTCTTTCGTTCACCATCGGGCATCGAATTGGGCGAAACAGCCAAAAGCAACATGGCGATCGTGATGATCACCAGAACGAAAACAATTCCGGCGCCCACGAAAGCAAAAATCAGGTCTCTGGTCACCATCAACACCACAAGGCCACCAAAAAGCGCCATCACTCCCGAGAGCATGACGTACTCGATCGGACGCAACTTGTCGCGCCTCGTGGGCTCACTCATCAGACATTTCCTTGGGATGGGGCGGGAAGCGAAGACCGAAACCGGCAATAGCTAAATAGACTCCTTGGACAATAGCCCAGGCACCTAGGAATCCGACAACAGCAACACTGTCGGCCGGTGTGAACAACACGATGATGGCAAGAAGAACAGTCATGCCTCCCTGGGTCATCCAGTCGCGACGAAGCATGTGTCCGCCCGGCAACCTGGCACCGAACACTAGCTCCGCGGTTCCTACCAGGAGGGCCCAGAACACCACCGCCCACAGCAACAACATCATTCCCGCCCCATTCAGTGCGAGAACAAGCGCCCCCACCACCAAAGAGACCAACGCTTGCCACACATGAAGCCCTCGGCCCGAATTCCCGGGTTTCAGACCGAGTGCACTCAGGGTGAGACCCACCGCATTGACCAGGGAAAATATCCCCAATGCCACGAGACCGAACTGCGCGGTGTGACCTGGCGTAAAAGTGATGATAAGTCCTGTTATGAGGACCGTGATTGACCTGACAAAGACGACAACGTAGTAGGGAAGCGTTCCCTCTGACACGCTCTGGCTTTGCACTCTCCCAGCGTAATGAGCCGTGGGGAGGCCCGTGACCACCTACACCTTCGGCATATCGGCGAACCGCGAGTAATGCCCCTGAAAACCGACGACGATGGTGTCGGTGGGGCCGTTACGGTGTTTCGCCACAATCAAGTCTGCTTCTCCCGCTCGGGGGTTGTCTTTCTCATAGGCACTCTCACGGTGGAGCAAGATGACCACATCTGCGTCCTGTTCCAGGGATCCCGATTCACGAAGGTCGCTCAACTGGGGCTTGCGATCAGCCCTCTGCTCAGGGCCACGGTTGAGCTGAGAAAGCGCGACGACCGGGACCTGAAGCTCTTTGGCGAGCAATTTCAGCGCGCGAGAGAACTCGCTCACCTCCTGCTGCCTCGACTCGACACGCTTGCCGGCGCTCATCAACTGGAGATAGTCGATGACAATCATCTTGAGGCCCACGCGTTGCTTCAATCGCCGCGCTTTT
>JBJOIK010000001.1:0-21845 GCA_046047135.1 Actinomycetota bacterium | reverse complement strand
AACAGGTTTTCTATAGCAGCAGCATTTTCAGGAATCGCATCTGGGACAAACTCCAGCGATGGCGTGAGCCTTGCTGTGATATTCCGGCCCACCTCACTACGAAGCATTCCGGTAGCGGCCTTGAGAGCTGCGTGGGTGTCTGCTCGCTCCTTGTCATCCCCCATGACCGTGTAAAAAACGCTGGCGTGTTGAAGGTCCCCAGTAACGTGAACATCGGTGATGGTGACGTAGCCCATCCGAGGGTCGGCTACGCCTCTCTGGAGGCGCTCGGCGAGAATCTCACGAATGAGGTCAGCCATTTTCCTGGCCCGAGGCGAGTTGCTACTCACGAACTTTTTCTTTCATTTCGATCGTTTCGATTTCGTCGCCAATTTGAATGTCCTTGAGCTTGCCCAATCCGATACCGCACTCAAAGTCAGTCTTGACCTCGGTGACATCGTCTTTGAACCGGCGCAACGACTCAATGCTGAGCCCATCGGCCAAAACCACACCGTCGCGAATAATGCGAGCTTTCGCGTTTCGAGTAATTGTTCCCGAGCGGACGATACAACCAGCGATGGTTCCGGCCTTGGAGGATTTGAATACCTCCCGAACCTCTGCAACGCCGGATTGAACTTCTTCGAACTCGGGCTTGAGCATTCCCTTCAAAGAACTTTCAATCTCGTCTAGTGCGTTGTAGATGACGGAGTAGTAGCGAACATCGACGCCTTCGCGTTGCGCCCGCTCACGGGCTTTCGCGTCTGGTCGAACGTTGAATCCGACGATGATGGCGTTGTCGATAGTGGCGAGGTTGACATCGCTTTCGGTAATCGCTCCGACACCTCGGTGAATAATCCGCAATTGCACGGATTCATCAACCTCGATCTTCAACAGGGATTCCTCGAGAGCTTCCACAGCACCCGAGACGTCGCCCTTGAGGATCAGGTTCAGCGATTCGATCTTGCCGTCTTCCAGGGCTTTCGTGAAGTCCTCGAGGCTAATGCGCTTACGAGCTTTCGCGAGTTGAGCATTGCGCTCAGCTGCCTCACGCTTCTCGGCGATTTGGCGAGCTGTCCTGTCGTCATCGGTGACGATGAAGGTGTCACCAGCCCGAGGAACACTCGAGAGACCCTGGACCGCAACGGGTCGTGACGGATAGGCTTCCTCAACTGCTTCGCCGTTCTCGTCGATCATCGCGCGAACCCGACCATAGGCCGTGCCTGCGACGATTGCCTCACCCACGCGGAGCGTTCCGGACTGAATTAACACCGTCGCGACTGCTCCGCGACCCTTATCCAGCTTGGCTTCAATTGCCACACCTCGAGCTGTCCGGTTCGGGTTCGCGCGGAGGTCAAGGCCCGCATCCGCTGTGAGAAGGACGGCATCGAGCAACTCTGTGATGCCTTCGCCCTTGAGCGCCGACACCTTCACCGCCTGGGTGTCACCACCGTATTCCTCAGCGACCAAGCCAAACTCGGTGAGCTGCTGCAGGACTTTGTCAGGTTTGGCTCCCGCAGCATCAATTTTGTTGATTGCAACCACAATGGGGACATTGGCTGCTTGGGCGTGGTTGAGTGCCTCAATGGTTTGAGGCATGATCCCGTCGTCAGCAGCAACCACCAGAATCGCGATGTCTGTAACCTGAGCTCCACGCGCCCGCATAGCAGTGAATGCCTCGTGACCTGGGGTGTCAATAAAGGTGATGGCACGTTCGATGCCTTCGTGTTCAGTCCACACCTGATAAGCACCAATGTGCTGCGTGATTCCACCGGCCTCGCCTGCCACCACGTTTGCACTCCGGATAGCGTCCAGGAGTTTGGTCTTTCCATGGTCGACGTGACCCATGACAGTCACGACAGGAGGCCTTATTACCAGGTCTTCTTCGTTTTCTTCCTCTTCGAGGTCGATATCGAAGCTCTCCAGCAGTTCTTTGTCTTCGTCCTCAGGAGACACAATCTGGACTTGATAGCCAAGCTCTGCACCGAGAACCTCAAAAGTTGCTGCATCGAGGGATTCTGTGGCGGTGGCCATCTCACCCAGTTGGAAAAGGACGGTCACCAAGTTTCCGGGTGGGACTGGGAAACCAGTCAAGTTCTCGATTTTGTCTGCAAAGTCGCTCATCGAAGCGCCCTGTCGAAGGCGAATCACAGTCGAGCCGTCACCGCGCGGAATCTGAACGCCACCGAGGCTCGGTGCCTCACGCATCTCGAATTCTTGACGCTTCGTCCGCTTCGACTTGCGCGACTTACTCTTACCGCCGCCGCGACCAAACGCTCCCGCGGTGCCTCCACCGGGGCCTCGACCCCTACCCCCAGCTCCAGGGCGACCCGCACCAGGGCGACCGCCGGGGCCCGCACCGGGACCTCCCCCTCCCGGGGCTCCGAAACCAGGGCGACCTGGGCCTCCCGTTCTCGCTTGGAAGGGTGGTCTGACTCCGTCCCGATCGAGCGGGCGACGAGGCGCTCCATCGGGTCCAGGGCGCTGTGGAGATGGTCGACCCATTCCCTGAGCTGAGGCGAAAGGGTTGTTGCCAGGCCGAGGAATACCGGGTCTCGCCATTCCTTGAGACGATGCAAAAGGATTGTTTCCGGGCCTGGGTATTCCCGGTCTTGAAGTTTTCGGCGCAGGAGGTGCTGGGGGTGCGGCGGGCGGCTCAACCGCAGGCGCTGGCGGAGGGGTGACCTCGGCGGCTGCAGGAGCAGGCTTCGCTGCAGGCTTGGATGGGGAGGGTTTTTGCTCCACAACAACTGGGACTACGCCTTCTTCTGCAAAGGCCGCCTTCAATTTGCGCACGACGGGAGGTTCAATGGTCGACGACGGACCTTTGACGAACTCGCCAACTTCTTTCAGTTTTTCCAAGACGCGTTTTGAGTCGATACCCAATTCCGCAGCTATTTCGTGCACGCGAGCTTTTGCAGCCACAATTCTCCTGTCTGGGCACACCCAGCCAGGGCGTGCCTCTACCTACAAACGAGGCTCATTTCGAGCCACTCATGAGGATTCCATTAGCCATTCAGCCTTGTCTTAGCGAGGTCGGGTGACCTACTGAGGTTTTCCAGTTCCGAGCAATCAAGCGAGGGCCCACTTTTCAGAGCTCTGCTCCATGCTCGCCGTGTGAGAGATCGGGTTACACAATCCTGGTTACGATGCACCCACGCTCCGCGACCCGGTTGGTTCCTTTTCTCATCCACGACCACCCGGTTATCCCTCACCACACACCGCAGAAGATTCTCTGAGGCATCTGATGTGTGACAACCCAGGCAACGCCTGGAATTTCCCATCTTAGTCCTTACATCGGCCTAGAGCACGTTTCAGTTATGTCTCCATCACAGAATCAGGCTGAATATCAATCTTCGCGCCGGTCAATTTCGCCGCCAATCTGGCGTTTTGACCCTCTTTCCCGATAGCGAGCGACAGTTGATAATCGGGAACCAGTGCTCGCACCTGCTTAGTTGCCTCATCGAGCACAAAAGCGCTCGACACTTTGGCTGGCGACAGGGCGTTCTGAACAAACTGCGCGATGTCCTCGGAGTAGTCGACGATGTCGATCTTCTCTTCGCCAAGCTCAGCTTGGACAGCCCTCACGCGCTGACCTAGTTCTCCGATGCAGGCGCCTTTGGCATTGATGCCTGGCTGAAGCGCTTTCACAGCAATTTTGGTCCGGTGACCCGCCTCGCGTGCGATGGAGGCGATATCGACGAGACCCTGGTGGATTTCGGGAACCTCCATCGCAAAAAGGTTTCTCACGAGGCCCGGGTGGGTTCTGCTCACGGTGATGGAGGGGCCTTTGAGTCCCTTCTCGACCTTCGTGACATAGACACGAAGCCTGGAACCGTGTTCGTAATTCTCGCCTGGAACCTGCTCCTCCGGGGGCAAAATTGCCTCCACCTCGCCCAAATTAATGTGAATCATGCGGGGATTGGGGCCTTGCTGAATGATTCCCGAGACGATGTCGCCATCTTTACCTCGGTACTCCCCGAGGATTCGATCATCACCGATGTCACGCAGCCTTTGATTGATGACCTGTTTGGCGGCGTGGGCAGCGATGCGCCCGAAATCTTCGGGACTCTCAGCCTCTTCGCCAACTTTCTCCCCGTCGTCATTCACAACTGGGGCATATAACGTGACATGGCCCGTCTTGCGATCTAATTCGACCCTCGCGCGAGGAGCGTCCGGGTTGGCGCGCTGACCACGATAATCAGCGATACCGGTGTGTTTTTCATAGGCGATGAGAATGGCCTGTTCGATGATGGTGACAAGCTCATCGAAGGGAATTTCACGCTCAGACTCCATGAGTTTGAGCACGCTCAGGTCAATATCCATGAGGGCCCTCCTATTCGGTTGTGCACACACGCGGTGTGTTACGACTCCCAGAGTACAAGTGAGCCGAATTTTCGGCTACCCGAACTAGTGTCCGAACAGTGTTGGCACCTGTGCCAAGGGCATCTCGGTGCGCTCCCCAGATCTCCGGTTCCAGTATTCGACTACGCCATCAGCAGCTCCGCGCCCGACAATGACGATGTGAGGAACGCCGAGAATCTCGGCGTCAGCGAATTTCACGCCGGGTGAGAGTTTTGGCCGGTCGTCGTAGAGGACCTCTGCACCGGTGGACTCCAGCGTGGTGCACAATTTCTCGGCCACTGACCAGACACTGTCGTCTTTGCCCGCTGCGACAACATGAAC
Source organism: Actinomycetota bacterium (assembly GCA_046047135.1). GTDB lineage: Bacteria > Actinomycetota > Actinomycetes > Actinomycetales > Microbacteriaceae > Pontimonas. The sequence goes on along the minus strand of JBJOIK010000001.1, from coordinate 17,183 downwards.
ATCAAACGGCGCGACGGCCTCAGGCCAGATCAGGCCCTTGTCGTCGTGGTTTGCTTCTGCCAACACCGCGACCAACCGGGTGACACCGATGCCGTACGACCCCATTGTGACGGTTACCAGTGAGCCGTTCTCATCGAGCACCTGGAGACCTAGAGCCTCAGCGTACTTGCGACCCAACTGGAAGACGTGACCAATCTCCATTCCTCTGGCGGCAATCAGAGGACCTGAACCGTCGGGGGCTTCATCGCCTTCTCGAACGGTGGCAATATCGACGACTCCATCGGGGGTGAAATCCCGGCCGCATACCAAATTGAACACGTGTTTCTCTGGCTCGTTGGCCCCGGTCACCCAGGCAGTCCCCTCAACGACTCGAGGGTCGACCAGGAAGCGAATGCCGCTGGAGGATTTCTCGCCGAGTACCGCGCCCGCGGGAGACCACGGCCCGATGTATCCCTTCACCAACGCCGAATTCTTCGCAAAATCCGCATCCTCCGCAGGGTCAATAGTGGCGGGGGCAAACCACGCCTCGGCCCTCTTCATGTCGACATCCCGGTCTCCAGGAACCCCCACAATGACGAGCTCCGATTCGCCATCGGGATGGGTGAGCTTGAGCACGACGTTCTTGAGTGTGTCTGAGGCTTCCCACGCTCCCTCAGGCTTCGGATGACGATCGTTGGCAAGCGCCACCAGGGTCTCGATAGTGGGGGTATTTGGTGAATCAAACACTTCGGGGACACCGTCGGCGTCGATGGGAAGAGCCGGAGGGGCCGTGACACGCACGGCCTCGACGTTGGCGGCGTATCCCGCATCGGTTCTCACGAAGGTGTCTTCCCCCACCGACGTGGGGTGCAGGAACTCTTCCGAGCGTGAGCCACCCATGGCTCCAGCGTCTGCTTGAACAATCACGTAGTCGAGTCCGAGACGCTGAAAAATGCGCTCATACGCATCTCGCTGAGCTTTGTAAGAAACCTCGAGGCCCTCGTCGGTGTAGTCGAATGAGTACGCATCTTTCATGGAGAACTCTCGACCTCGTAGGAGGCCAGCACGGGGTCGCGCTTCATCCCGATACTTGTCCTGAATTTGATAAATCATCAAAGGCAAGTCTTTGTAGCTGGAATAGAGGTCCTTCACAGTGAGGGTGAAAACTTCTTCATGGGTGGGGGCGAGCAAGTAGTCCGCACCTTTACGGTCCTTGAGTCGAAATATTCCATCTCCGTATTCAGCCCACCGACCTGTGGCCTCATAGGGCTCTTTGGGCAGCAACGCTGGGAAATGCACGTGCTGTGCGCCTGCAGCCTGCATCTCTTCGTGAATGATGCGCTCGATGTTCTGTCGAACCCGGAGCCCCATGGGCAACCAGGCAAAAATGCCTGGAGCCTGACGCCTGATGTATCCGGCCCGCACGAGCCACTTGTGGCTCGCGACATCCGCGTCAGCCGGGTCTTCCCGGAGTGTTCGGACAAAAAGGTGGCTGAGAAGGGTGGGCACCGGACAAGACTACCGGGCGATTAGGCGGTAATCACCTCGGGAGTGCCCTGCGGTGCGTCCGGCATTTCTGCAGCGATCCGGTTTGCTTCCTCGATCAGTGTCGCGACTATTTCTGATTCAGGAACCGTTTTGATGACTTCACCTTTGACAAAGATTTGGCCTTTGCCGTTTCCGCTGGCGACACCGAGATCTGCTTCTCTTGCCTCTCCCGGGCCGTTCACGACACACCCCATCACGGCCACCCGCAGTGGGACCGTCATGCCTTCAAGCCCCTTCGTGACATCCTCCGCCAAGGTGTAGACGTCGACCTGGGCCCGACCACAGCTCGGGCACGACACGATTTCCAATTTCCGCTCGCGTAAATTGAGCGATTCCAAAATCTTCAGTCCCACTTTGACCTCTTCAGCAGGTGGGGCTGAGAGTGAGACGCGGATGGTGTCCCCGATTCCTTCGGAGAGGAGAATCCCGAAAGCAACCGACGACTTGATGGTGCCTTGAAATGCAGGACCAGCCTCTGTCACCCCCAGATGCAAAGGCCAGTCCCCCCGCTCTGCAAGCTGACGATATGCCTTGACCATCACGATGGGGTCGTTGTGTTTGACCGAAATCTTGAAGTCGTGAAAATCGTGCTCCTCAAACAAGCTCGCTTCCCACACCGCGCTCTCCACGAGTGCTTCCGGGGTGGGCTTGCCGTATTTCTCGAGCAGGCGGGGGTCAAGTGACCCTGCGTTGACTCCGATACGAAGGCTTACACCGGCGTCTTTAGCTGCTTGGGCTATTTCGCCTACCCGGTCGTCAAACTTTTTGATGTTCCCCGGGTTCACACGAACCGCAGCACAGCCTGCGTCAATGGCCTGGAAGACATACTTAGGCTGAAAATGGATGTCCGCTATGACAGGGATTTGACTCTTCTTTGCGATCATCGGAAGTGCGTCGGCATCGTCCTGAGTGGGAACTGCTACACGGACAATGTCGCAGCCGGTCGCAGTGAGTTCAGCGATTTGTTGAAGTGTGCCGTTTATGTCGGTGGTCTGCGTAGTCGTCATGGATTGCACGCTGATCTGGTGGTCGCTACCGACCATGACTTTGCCGACCTTGATCTGCCGAGTCTTACGCCTAGGGCTCAGAGTTTCCGGGACCTTGGGCAATCCCAGGTTTACTGCGGGCACGCTCACCCCATCCTTTCATCGCGAAAGAGGTGTCTCACCGGGGCCCGACGAACTCAGGCCACGGTGCTCCTAGCCTAAGCGGTGAGGATGATGTCACCCTCTCAGATAACTCTGCGCGTCCTAACCGAAGAGGCGGATCGGGTTCACAATGTCGGCATACATCAGGAGCAAGCTCATTCCCCCCAGTATGACAACCACCACGAGCGTCAGAGGAATAAGGGCACTTGCGTTAACTGGTCCCGGGTCAGATTTCCCCAACGCCAGGTACATGCGACGTTTCGCGCCCTCGTAGAGACCCACCGCAACGTGGCCCCCATCCAGAGGCAACAGAGGAACAAGATTGAAGACAAACAGCGCAACATTGAGGGAGGCGAGGATGCCGATGAGGCTCACGACTCGGTCACGAATCGTTATCGAGTCCAGCGAGGCGATTTCTCCCGCGATGCGACCAACCCCCACCACGCTCAATGGTCCGTCCGGGTCTCTTTCTTCCGGACCGAAGGCGGCCCTTGCGACATCCACGATGCGCTCCGGCAGGGTCACAATGATTCTCGCCACTCCGACCACGTTGTCCCACACCGCCGGCAACACCTCCGTCACCGGTTGCCGTTGATTTTCCACGGTGGCGGAAATTCCCACAAAACCGACGTACTCCACGATGGGATTCGAGTCGTCATCGAGCAGAATTTCACCTGAATCACTGAAGGCGTAGCGCTCACTCAATAAGGGCGTGACGCGGAGGGGGACCTCTGCTTCATCTCGGAGTACCACCAGGTCGAGAACTTGCCCCGGAGATTCGCGAATTATCTCCGTCACTCTCAACCAGCTAGTGACACGTTCTCCCGCAATAGCAACAATCCGATCGCCAGGGAGAATTCCTGCCAACGCTCCCGGGGCTTTAGGGTCATCCGGTCCGCATTCATCTCTCACCTCAGTGGCGGGAACAACGCATTCGGAGACAGATCCCACGCTGAGGCTCAAGCTCGGAACACCGAACCCCACCAGCACCACGGCGTAGAGGACGATCGCGATGACCAAGTTCATCAGGGGACCACCGAGCATGACTGTGATGCGCTGATACAGCGGTAGGCGGTAGAAACTGCGGCGCTCCAGTTCTTCGTCCGTCAAGGCAGGTGCCGCAGAAGGTTGTGACGCCGTCGCCTCAAAGAAGCCGGTGGACGCGTTCTCCGGCGCACCACCCGGTTTTTTGGGTGCATACATCCCCGCCATCGCGACATAGCCGCCGAGCGGGATCGCCTTGAGACCGAATTCAGTCTCACCTCGTTGCCTCGAGAACAACGTGGGCCCAAACCCAATCATGAACTGAGGAATATAGACACCAAACTTCTTCGCCGGGACATAGTGACCCCACTCGTGAAGGGCAATCGAAAGAAGGAGACCCACGGCAATGACGAGAACGCCGACGATGAAGAGGATTACCGATTCCACGCGCACACTCTATTGGAGGGGTCTGACGGCACCCTTGACGAACCCTTTACCTACGCCGAGAAGCGATGAATTGATCTGCGCGCTCCCTTGCCACGCGCTCAGCCTCTAAAACCAGGTCCAAGCTCATGCCGGCAGGAGTGTGCGATGCGACCGCATCGTCGATGACCTCAAGAATCTCCGGCAGCGAAATCTCGCCACGATGAAACGCGAATACAGCCTGTTCATTTGCGGCGTTGAACACAGCCGGATAAGTCCCTCCAGCTTCTCCCGCAGCTTTCGCCATTTTTACCGCCGGGAATGCCTCCTCGTCCACCGGTTCAAACGACCACGTGTGTGCCAAGGACCAATCCACCGGAGCGATCACTGAAGGAATTCTCTCTGGCCAGCTCAACCCCCACGCGATGGGCAAGCGCATGTCCGGAGGAGATACTTGGGCAAGGGTGGACCCGTCATGAAACTCGACCAACGAGTGCACAATCGACTGCGGGTGAACCGTGACCTCGATGTTGGCAAAAGGAATGTCGAAAAGAAGATGAGCCTCGATGACTTCGAGGCCCTTGTTGATCAAGGTGGCTGAGTTCGTTGTCACCACCAGGCCCATATCCCAGGTGGGATGCGCCAGCGCCTCCTGAGGGGTCACCTGCGCCAAAGAGTCTTTGCTTCGGCCTCTCAGCGGACCACCGCTCGCTGTCAACACAAGCCGCGACACTTCAGCGTGGGTTCCCGCCATCATGGCCTGGGCTAGCGCCGAATGTTCAGAATCGACCGGGACTATCTGGTCCGGTCTCTTTTTCGCCGCAAGAACGAGCTCGCCCCCGGCGATCAAGCTTTCCTTATTGGCCAGCGCAAGCGTGCAGCCACTCTCGAGTGCAGCGAGCGTTGGCGCCAGCCCGACCGAACCGGTGATGCCGTTGAGCACAACATCCGAGGAGACATCCCGCACCAGTTGTGCAGCTTCACTCGCTCCAAAAGCCACAGCGTTCTCACTGACACCGAGAGTACGGGCCTGTTCAAGAGCGAGTTCGCGGTTAGTTCCAGCGGCAAGCCCCACAACCGTGAACCGGTCACGGTTGCGAAGAATAACCTCAAGAGCTTGCGTGCCAATGGAACCGGTAGAGCCCAGCAGGATGACTCTACGCACGATGCGCTCCCTCAAGGGCACTCACCGTGCGATCAATAGTGCACTGTCCGAGAACCCTATTTCCCACATAAATCACAGCGCTCTGCCCAGGGGCAACTCCAAGTAAAGGTTCACGAAGCGAAACGATCAACTCACCGCCGGAGACTCTGGCAGTGGCATCAACCGGGTCCGCGTGGGCTCTGACTTGAACTTGGCAATCAAATCCCGCACACGCGAAACCGGTCTCGTCACTGAGGTCTTCCGCCAAACCTGAGACGACCGGATTGGCGCCGGCAAAACTCATCATGCTCCCCGCAAGTTCCCTGATCGCGAGTGCTTCTTTGGGGCCGACGATAACCTCGTTAGTTTTGGGTCTCACCTCAAGTACATAACGGGGTTTCCCATCGGGAGCTGGATAGCCAAGCTGAAGTCCTTTGCGCTGTCCCACGGTGAAGGCGTGTGCTCCCTGGTGTGAGCCGACCACCTCGCCCTCTGTGGTGAGAACGGGTCCTTCGCGCTCTCCTACTCGCTCAGCTAGCCACCCCCTGGTGTCACCGTCGGGGATGAAGCAAATGTCATGACTGTCCGGCTTATTCGCGACAATAAAACCGCGCTGACTGGCCTCACGTCGAACATCCTCCTTGGAGGGAGTATCCGCGAGAGGAAAATAGCAATACTCGAGCTGTTCGGAAGTGAGGACACCGAGCACATAGGACTGATCTTTGGCCCATGTTGCTGCTCGGTGAAGCTCTTTACCCTGAGGTCCCTCCACGACCGACGCGTAGTGTCCGGTTGCTATCGCATCGAACCCGAGGGCAACACCGCGCTCCAGTACTGCTTGGAATTTGATGTGCTGATTGCAGCGCATGCAGGGGTTCGGCGTCCTACCCTCTGAATACTCATCGATGAAATCTTGAACCACATCGGCCGCAAATCTCTCTGAAAAATCCCACACGTAGAAGGGGATACCCAGCATGTCAGCGACGCGCCTGGCATCGAGCGAATCTTCAATGGTGCAGCAACCTCGGGAGCCAGTGCGCAATGTTCCTGGCATCCTGGAAAGCGCCAAGTGGACACCCACCACCTCGTGACCGGCATCAACGGCGCGAGCAGCCGCGACAGCGCTGTCAACGCCGCCGCTCATCGCTGCGAGAACTTTCACCCCACCAGTGTAGGCAGAGCGGTTAGCCCAGGGCTTAGAGTCCCGCCATTCCGGCGCTAGTGGCGTGTGCAACTACCTCAGCGAACACAGAACCCACGTGTCGAATGTCATCGCTGGTTGTGGAATACCCCAAGCTGAAACGCAGAGCGCCTCTCGCCTCACTCTCATTAAGTCCCATCGCCAGAAGGACATGCGAAGGTTCTGGAACACCGGCTTGGCAGGCGGACCCGGTCGACACGCTTATTCCCCGCTCATCGAGTAGGTAAAGGAGCACGTCTCCCTCGCAGCCTGGCACCGTGACGTGAAGGTTGCCCGGCAATCTTTCATCCCACGACCCCCGAATCTGGATTGCCGGAACAGCATTCTCGAGAACCGTCCGCAGCTCGTCCCTCCGTGCGCGCAGGACTTCTACTTCGTCGAGTCTGCGCCTCTCCCGGAGTTCGAGAGCGGCTGCGAAAGCGAGTGCACCTGCGACATCGAGTGTTCCTGATCGAAGTCGCTGCTGATCGCCTCCGTGAACCAGAGAGTGTAGGTCGGGAGCGTGCCGTGAGAGCACGAGAGCGCCCACCCCCACTGGTCCCCCAACTTTATGAGCCGAGAGGCTCATGGCGGTGGCACCGAGGGTAGAAAAATCAAGTGGGAGGTAGCCGAGCGCTGCAATCGCATCTACGTGAACAGGGACGCCGTGCTGGGCAGAGATTCGGGTGATGTCTGCTACCGGCTGGAGTGAGCCCACTTCGTTATTGGCCATCAGGGTCGTCACCATCTCGACCGGGTGATCACCGAGCACCACGTCGAGGGAATCAAGGTCGATCACACCCTCGTGGTCGACGGGAATCCAGGAGATCTCGGTGCCTTCATTGCTTTCTAACCACGCCAGGGCATCGAGGGTGGCGTGGTGTTCGGCTCTGGTCGACGCGACCCGGGTGGGAGCCATCTGGCCACGGGCGGCTTTAGCCGCCCACACCGATCCCTTCAGAACCGTATTTGTAGCCTCAGTTCCACCCGACGTAAACACAATCTCAATGGGTTCGCACCCCACAATGCGGGCTATGCGCTCCCTCGCTGATTCCAAAAGGCCCCGCTGGCGTTGGCCAGGTTGGTGCAGCGACGAGGGATTCCCGATGCCCGCGAGAGCATCAACGTAGACCTCTCTGATTTCCTGAGGCATCGGGCTGGTCGCCTGGTGGTCTAGATAAATCCCCATCGGCTCAGAACATCAGTGAGGCGAGCTGGCTTCTCGCCTTTTTCACCTCGGGAGAGCCCTGTCCCACCACGGTGAACAGGTGCAATAACCGTTCCTGAAGAGCTTTCCTGCCATCCTCATCAGCACCCAAATACAGGCCGAGCAGTCGCCCAAATGCATCCTCAACGTGGCCACCAGACACATCGAGATCCGCCACAGCGAGTGCTGCCTGGAGATCTTCAGGTGACGATGCGGCCGCCTGCCTCACCTGCGCGGGGTCATAGTCGCGCACTCGTGCCAGGAGTTGCACCTGAGCGAGACCCGCTGTGGCATCCGAATCTGAGGGATTCTGAGCCAACGCTTTCTGATACGCCGACGTGGCACCCTCTAGGTCGTTTCGAGAGAGAGCATCAAATGCTTCTTGGTGGAGGGGCGGTAGAGGGGGCTCTTCTGGTTCGACCTCGGGGGCCGCAGTGGGAACTTCCACAGAGCCACTGACGCCATTTTCAGCCGCAAATTTCAACACCTGATCGAGGATCTGCTTCACCTCTGGCTCAGCAGGTATGCCCTTGAACAAAGGGACAGGCTGCCCTGCGATGAGGGCGATAACGGTGGGAACACCTTCCACCTGAAGGGCTCTAACGAGTTCTGGTGCCTCTTCGCCCTTCACAATACCGAGGACAAGTGTGCCCCTGTAGGACTCCACAATCGAGGTGAGGGAAGGCTCTAGCTCCCCTCCGATAATTTCCACGATGACCGGGACGCTCTTGGAGAGCTCGACCAGTCTTCCTACGCTGCGGTCATCAACGCGGTGAACGAGAGCGGAGCGCTCTGGGGCAGGTGTCGGCTCGTTCTTTTTCACAAGCCCAGAGAGGTCTACAGCCCCGGAGAAGGAGGGACCAGCACGCCGATCATCCATCGGATGCCTCCCTCGCGGCAATCAAAGAATAGGTGAAGCCCAAAACCCGAATTGATTCATCCGAACCAATGGGCGGCACGTACCAGAGTATTTGCATTTGAGACTCGACCTCGAATCCGAGGTTGGATTGCGAAAGCGAGGTGAGAGCACGAATGGCAATACTCGAGTTAATGGCAGCCCCCGATTGCACCGGAACTATGCGCTCAGTTTCCATCAGAGTTCCCATGACAATTGCCCCAGAGTCAGCCGTGGAAAACGCGACCACCTCATTGTCCCCGGGAGCGGTCGACCACGTGACTTCGACGATGTCACCGAAGGATTCTTGCCGAAGCGCCTGCGCATCCGGGCCTGCTTGAGCATAAAGGGGGTCATTCACCAGGGCGAATTCCGAAGCAAACGGACTGGCGATGCCATTGGACAGCACATCGCTGTAGTGCGAGACGACGTCACTGGGGGTGATGCGGGTGAGTTTTGAATCGGCGGAGAGTTTTGGCGCACCGAGATTGGCAGCGGGTAGGTCAGGAAGTTGAACTTGGGGGTTCAACACAATCGCATACGTCAACACATAGTTGGATCTCGGGTCCTCTTGTCGAAGCACTACTCCCAAAGAAGGAGATTCCAGGTCTTGCTCATCCTGAATAATTCCAAACACGCTTCTTGGCCACGTCGTCGTTTGCTGCGGAACAACGAGGCGAATAGGGGCAGCTGGAATAGGAACGAGAGTCGCTGACTCCGGATCCGCTCTTTTCAAAATGTAGGCGGCTCTTCTCGCAGCGAGGGTGGGCTCATCGACTCTAATTCCTAAGGTGTTGACTGAGAGTTCCTCGTCCCCCAACAAGATTTGGTCCGCAACACGACCCATGATGCGAGAAAACTGGAGTTCAGTGACAGCGGGATACTGGGCGATGGTTGGAGCGTTCGCTGGCGCCTCGCTCGCAACGTCGGCCGCTTCAGGTGTGGGGGCAGAAGCTTGAGTGCAGGCTCCCAACCCGAGGACCATGGTCAGAGGGATTGCCACGAATCGTGCTGCACGGCGACCACGAGGCTTGATCGACGAGGGCCGCTTCTTCGGGGGAGCTTTAGGAGCCCTCATTTTGGGGCGGCGAGTCTTTTGGCGGCGGGGGCCCCTCGTTCGACGCCAATGGAAGAACGAGATGCCCAACGCAACAAAACCGGCCACCATAGTCAAAAGGCCCACCACGATAGACGCCAGAATCCAGGGAGCTTCGTTGACCATCGGCCACGACAGCGTGATCGACTGTGGTGCGGGCAGAATTCCGTCGCTCATGATCAAGACGGAAACATCCTCCGGTGCTGCAATCGAAATACTGGCCGAACCTGTTTCGGTTACTTCCTGGAACCACAGGTCAGAACCTGCGGGGTCAGGTAGGTACAGCTCTCCAGAGCGAGGTAGAGCTCGAAGAGCGCTCAACGTCTGGTCAAAACCCACCACGGTGTGCCGAACAGGAGAGAGCCATGCCATCACATCGATGGTTCGCCCATAGGCGACGAAGACCGAGTCGGTGCTCTTGGCCTCGAAGCCCTCACCAGACTCGGTAGGTGCGAGACCCCGTGTTCCACCCTCGACAGTGATGGTTTGGCGTCCGGGGAAGGCAAGCAAGTCTTTCCCGTGGATGACCACAGCAGGAGCAGTAGTACCGGTATCGAGGGTGAAGGTGATTGTCTCGGGAGCGTCGAATACGGTGCGTTGTGCGATACCAATGGACAGGGTCACGGTGGAAATCGCAAGGAGCACGATGGCAACGATGAGGCGCACCAAGACCCCTTTCCACCGTGCCCGGATGACTCATGGGAAGCGTGAACGACTCTTCAGGGTAGCCGATGACGGGTTGGTTTGACCTGGCCTCCAACAGCTACACTACGGTGAGGCTAAAACAGGTTTATTTCAGGAGCTCTTCCCCCGATGACGAATACAGAACAAGAATTCACCACAGAACTGCGTGGCTATAAGCGCAGTGAAGTGGACGACGTCATCAACGAGCTCAGAAGCGAACTAATTAAGGCTTCGCGTGATCGCCAGAACGCGCTCGAAGAGTTGCAGACCCTCAAAGAACACATCAGCGCCATTGAAGCGTCTACCGGGGAATCCCTTTCGCCCAGCTATTCGGGCTTGGGTAGTCGTCTCGAGGCGATACTTCGCATCGCGGAAGAGCAATCGACGCGCATCATCGGCCAGGCCGACATCGATGCAGAGCGAATGATTGGCAACGCAAAGCTGGAAGCTACGTCAATTATTGAGGCTGCTTCAAGGGAGGCAGAGCGGATTACCTCCGACGCCACGAATCGGGCATCCAACACCATCGATGGCGCCACGGCCGATTCGGAGCGCATGGTTGAGGAAGCCACCGAGGAGGCTAAGCGGATCACGGCCGAAGCGGTGGAGGAAGCGAGCGCGATTCGAGGTGCAGTAGCGACCGAATCTGCAAAGATGCGTGCTTCGGCCAAGCGCGAGACTGAAGCTCTGCGTGCTGAGGCAAAGAGAGAGATTTCGGAACTCAAGGTTGTCGCGGAGCGAGAGTTGAACCAGGCACGAACTGTCGCCTCTGAGCTAGCGAAAGAAATCGAAGCGGAGCGAGCAAGTCACGAGCTCACTCTCAAGAAAATTCAGGAAGAAGCTGCACTGGCGAAAACCAACATCGAGCACGAGGTAGCTGAGACGACAGCCAAACTCAAGTACGACAACGACAAGCAGGCCGAACACCTTGGTCAGATTGCGCAACAGGCGAGGGCAGACCTCGAGGCCGAACTGAGCGCAAGACGCTCTGAGGCAGAAAAGGAACTGCTCGACGCTCACAACAAGGCTGTCGACTTGAACAACCGTTTCTTGAAGGAAGCCGAAGAGCAGCTTGCCGAGACTAAATCTCGCCTTCAGGAGCTCCGGAAGGAGCACAAGAAACTTATTGCCGCCATCGAGGAAGCAAATCGCAACGGCAAACTGGACGCCCAGAGGGATGCGGCCAAGACCATTGCAGAAGCCGAAGCACGTGCCCAGGAAATCATTCGGCTGGCCGACGAGGAGGCAACTGACCGTGTTGCGGCTGCCGAGCGCCGCCTTGTCGAGCTTCGTGGCGAGCGGGACACCATCGCAGAGTATGTGGAGTCGCTTCGTACTATTGTCGGCGCCACCATGGTCGCCCCGAAACCTCTGCCCACCAAGAAGGCGTCTAGTCCTAAGCGCTCCAAGTCTCCGGTAGAGGCAGTGCAGCAGGATTCAGCCGCGTCGTAATCTGCTCCATCACGTAGCGGGTCTGCTTCTCTCCCACCCAGAGGTGCTTGGCACCGGCTGCGGCGATCACCTCAATAGAGGGTGCCACGGCGAAACGCCGCATCGCCGGGCCAGGGGTCAAGTAATCATCGAGCTCGGGCACGAGTGCAACGACCGGCACTGTGGAATCACGCCACGCCTTTAATTCCTCTTCGCTGGTTCTGTGCAGAGGTGGGGACAGCAGGATGACCCCTGAAATTCTGTTGGTCAGACCGGCCGCGTGTTTCAAAATGACCTCGGTACCAAACGACCAGCCGATCAGCCACGGTGTCGGCAAGTTGCGGCGTTCTACCTCCTCCAGTGCCGCCCGCAAATCCAATCCCTCCGAAATTCCCTCCCCAAACGAGCCTTCCGATGTTCCACGTGGCGAGCTGACTCCGCGGAAATTGAAGCGAAAGACAGCGATCTGGGCGAGGGCCGGAAGTCGCCACGCTGCTTTTCTGATGATGTGGGAATCCATAAAGCCACCCGCAGTGGGTAGAGGGTGGCAAAAAAGAGCGGTGGCAACGGGTGGCTTGCCTAGCGGAGACGCAATCTCTCCGACCAGGGTGAGGCCGTCGGCGGTGACAAAACTGATGTCTTCGCGTTGTGCGGGCAGCACCGTTGTGGACGTGATGGGGGTGGTCAAAAAATTCTCCAACAGTGCTTATGCCAGTGGCGTCGCTCTGACACATCATGGGCTTCTCCCATGATCCCGTCATTTTTCCAGGCCACAAGGTGTTCAACTCCTGGTTCGATGGACAGGTTGCACCCGGGGCAGGTGTAAATTTTTTGGGCATTTCTGGGACTAATGGGTTGAACTGTGTAGCTGTTTCCGCGTTTTGACTCGGTTCTGCGGAAACCAGATTTCAGCCTCTCTACATCGAGAGGTTCGCCTTCGTCTCGCCGATGATTTTTGGGGCGATTACTGCGGGGCACAATCAATACCAGTTCTTCTGTTGGGAGTGGCTCCATGCTGCACAGGGGGTGCCATAGCGGGCTTCGATATAACCCAGACCCCAGCTGATTTGGGTCGCGGGGTTGGTGGCCCAATCATCACCGGCAGAGGCCATTTTGTTGCCTGGAAGCGCCTGAGGGATGCCGTACGCCCCTGAGGAGTTGTTCATGGCGTAGTGGTTCCACCCCGACTCTTTAGCCCATAGAGCAACGAGGCAGCCGAATTCTCCCTGGTTCCAACCTCTGTGAATCATCATCTCCAGCGCGATCGCTTGAGCAGTCCCAGGATCCGGTCTTCCCACAGCTGGTGCTGTCCCCCAGCCACCAGTAACTTCAAATTCTTGTCTCTCAAGCCCGAAACCGGCCCCCATCACCACGACCCCTTCACGACGCTGGGTGTCAGGGAAAAACCAGGCATTGGCGTCCGACATGGACGGACTCAGCAGGGGTAGCGCCACAAAAGCGGCAATCGCGGTGATGGCAAGCATCGAGAATATGGATTTTCGGCCCTCGCGGGTGAAAATCCACAGCGGACGCTTGGCGCGGTGTTGGGGAAGGTTCACAGCCTCCACAGTCTAAAGGACTGCTCTTCAACGCCGGGGATTAGCGCACTGCGAGCATGACGGACACGGTCTCGTCGAGGACGGCGTCGACCTGTTTCTCGTCATATCCACCCAACATGGTTCTGAAGGTGGAGCGTCGCACTGCCGTCACCGACAGCGTCTCTTGTTGCTGAAAGTAGCGTGCGACGTGGTCACACATGTCATCGACATCTCCCGGGTGATAGCCGGGTCGAATCTTGGAGACAGTCCGGAACTTCAGGCCTTGTGGTCTTGCGACCCGGTCAAGGATTTCTTGCGCACGTCCCCGGACCCCCGCGTAATAGGTTTCTTCGCCGACTGATTCGGTGTCAGCCATGCGTTCCTTATCCGCAAATGCCTCTTCGAGGCGCCACAGCGCTTCGTCCACTGCTTTGGTCTGAAAGCCGTCTTTCGTGACCAGTGGAAAAACCTTGTGCCGGATGTCACTGGAGGTGATGCCCTCTTCAGTGCCCTCAAAAACCCTTTTGGCGCGGTCCAGAAACTCAGTCACCACCGCGGGGTCATAACCAGGCATGCCTTTGTCGGCGCGAGGAAAGGGCGTATCCACACCGACATTCTGCCAGCCGACGGGCCAAAATCCGGGTGGACTGGCGCGCTAGGAAAAAATTTGAAACATCACGAACAACATGGCCATCGACGGCAACATGGAGTCCAAGCGGTCCAAGAATCCGCCGTGTCCTGGCAACCATGACGAGATGTCCTTGATCCCGAGGTCTCGCTTGATTAGAGACTCCACGAGATCGCCCAGTGTGGCCGAGCCCAACAGCACTGCTCCCAATAGCAACCCCACCCACAGCTGAAGTTGAAGCACAAATACCCCCAACAGTGCTCCTGCGCAGAGCGCTGCGACAAAGGAGCCTGCGAATCCCTCCCACGTCTTTTTTGGTGAGATGTTGGGGGCAAGCGGGGTTCTTCCAAAGCTCAGACCCGTTGCATATGCAGCGACATCTACACAGACGACGATGACAACTCCGACAAAAACCCACCACACCCCGCCAGGACTGGTTGCAATGGTGACGGCAAACCCTGCCAAAAACGGGACGTAGGCGAGAACCATGATGGCAACACCCATATCGGTCAACATGGTGCGCCTGGATTCTGGCTGAAGAAGCGAACGGCCGGCCCTGATCAAAACTGCCAGCATCATGGCCCCGACCAGCGCCCACAACTGTCCTTCAGCCCCAAACAGTGCAGACAATGGCACAATCGGGGCGGATAAGGCCACGAGTGGCCAGCGCGCCCGAAGTCTGCCTTTGGTCTTGAGGGCACCGGCGAGCTCCAAGACCGCAAAAATCACCAACGCAGTGACAAAAACCACAAAAAGTTCAGTCAAGAAGAACAAGCTGGCGACAAAAACCCCGCCCAGGAGAAGGCCTATCGCAATCGCTTGCCACAGCGGACGGCCCGCGCGACGGTCAATTCGGGCATTGACATCACGGACTTGCTCTTCAAACTCGTGAACTGCGGCTTCCAGGTGTTCGAGGGCTTCAGCTCCCGCGGCGGCCGGGTCAAACTTCTTCTTCGAATTGGTCTCGCTCATCAAACCTCGAGCAGCTCAGCTTCTTTCTTTTTCAACGCCTCTTCGATCTGGTCAATGTGAGATTTCGTGATGGACTCCAGTTCTTTCTCCGCCCTGGAGACGTCGTCCTCCCCGACTTCGCTTTTCAGTGAATCGAGATCGTCCATCGCTTTTCTGCGGACGCTTCGAACCGACACTCGACCGTCTTCAGCTTTCTGCTTGACGATCTTGACGTACTCTTTGCGACGCTCTTCCGTCAATTCCGGCATGGTGACACGAATAATGTCGCCGTCATTGGACGGGCTAGCGCCTAAATTCGGGAAATTAGCAATGGCTTTTTCAATTTCCTTCATCGCGCTCTTGTCGTAGGGAGTTATCACCAGAGTTCGGGCTTCCACGTTCTGAAGGCTCGCCAATTGCGCCAACGGAGTGGGTGAACCGTAGTAGTCGACCATGATCTTTTGAAACAGAGCCGGATTTGCTCTACCGGTTCTCACGGTTTGAAAATCGTCGTGAACGACATCGACGGCCTTCGCCATCTTTTCTTTAGCTTCTGCGAGCACGTCCGCAATCATGGGTCACCCTCCTTGCACTCAGTCTAGTAACGCCGGCTACGACACGACTGTGCCGATGCGTTTTCCCTGAATCGCTTTAGTCAAGTTCCCGGCCGGCTCCATGCCGAACACGACCATGGGCATCTTGTTGTCCATGCAGAGGCTGAAGGCGGTCGAATCAACCACCTTCAAGCCCTTGACGAGTGCTTCTTGGTAACTGATGTGCGCATATCTCTTTGCGGAAGGGTCTTTCTTAGGGTCCGTCGAATAGACGCCATCGACTCCGTTCTTCGCGACCAACACCTCATCGGCCAGCACCTCCAGTGCTCGCTGCGCCGCTACCGTGTCTGTTGAGAAGTAGGGCAAACCAGCACCGGCACCAAAGACCACAACTCGGCCCTTCTCCAAATGCCGAATCGCGCGTAAAGGAATATAGGGCTCGGCAACCTGGGTCATCGAAATCGCCGACTGCACTCGCACCTCTGCGCCCGCCTGCTCGAGGAAGTCCTGTAGAGCAAGGGCGTTCATCACGGTGCCAAGCATTCCCATGTAGTCCGCTCGACGCCGGTCCATACCTCGCTGGCTCAGCTCCGCGCCACGGAAAAAGTTTCCACCACCGACAACAACTGCGACCTGTGCTTTTTTGGCTCCTTCAGCGATTTCCCGGGCAATCTGGGCCACTACGTCGGGATTCACACCGAGGCCGCCTCCCCCGAGAGCTTCACCGGAAAGTTTGAGAAGTACGCGACGACGGCCCTCAGGCATAGTTTCACCTTTCCCTTGCGCCCTTTAGCGTAGCGGGCGATGAAACACCATGGGGGCAGTGGCACGCGGCCACCGCCCCCATGGACACACTGTGGTGTTAGGAACCGACGCGGAAACGAGCGAAGCCCGTCACCGTGAGACCAGCTTGGTCAAGTACCTGCTTGATCTGCAACTTGTTGTCCCTGGCATAATCCTGCTCCAACAGAGCCACCTGCTTGAAGAAGGCACCCAGGCGTCCTTCCACAATCTTGGGAAGAGCGGCTTCGGGCTTTCCTTCTCCCCGACTGATCTCTTCCACGATGCGGCGCTCAGCCTCGACTGCCTCCTGGGGAACGTCATCCCTGGTGAGGTACTGGGGGTCAGCGAATGAAATGTGCTGTGCAACACTGCGAGCAGTCTCTGCGTCACTACCGGAGTATGCAACAACCACTCCAACCTGAGGAGGTAGATCCTTGTTGGTGCGGTGCATATAGATAGCAAATTTCTCGCCGGTGAGCCTCACGATTCTGCGGAGCTCAACTTTCTCCCCAATAATCGCGGCCTGGTCGTCGATCATGGACGCCACCGTCGCCGAATTCGCAGGAGCGGCAAGAGCGGCTTCCACAGAGTCTGCTCCAGAGGCAACGACCGCCTCCAGGACGTTGTCTGCCAACGCAATAAACTTCTCGTTTTTCGCGACGAAGTCAGTTTCGCAAGCGAGCTCCATGAGGTAGGCGAAGTCATCACCCTCGTGTGATACTACGAGGCCCTCACTGGTGGAGCGATCGGCGCGCTTTGCGTTGCCTTTCGCACCCTTCAGCCGAAGGATTTCAGTTGCCTTCTCAATGTCTCCACCTGCCTCTTCGAGGGCGTTTTTGGTGTCGACCATTCCTGTTCCCAGCTGCTCGCGCAGCTTCTTGATGTCCTCGAGCGATACACCCATAGTTGTCTCCTACTTCTTATCCGTGCTCTTGGCTGCGGGCTTAGCGGCAGCCTTCTTCGCAGGGGCTTTAGCCGCCGGAGCGGCTTTGGCTGCGGGCTTCTTGGCA